>JAAYOK010000186.1 GCA_012520355.1 Bacillota bacterium
GCATAAACCACGTCCACCAGCATGGGTTCACCATCATTAATCCTCTGGAAGGCTTCTTGATTGGCAGCATCGATGCGCTCATCATCTAAGCGCTGAAGAATCTCAGCTAGTTTTACATTGCCACCTGCGGGGGGGCGCCAGTCGACATGGACAAAATCTGCCTTTTGATGACTCAAGGCCTCTTCGAAGGTTTCAATTCCGATATTGGCTACTGCGATAGACTGAGTGAACAATGGATAGGTTTTACCCATGAATCACACCTCTTTTCTGCAAGACTTGCAAAGCAAACTTAGCGGCTTGAGCATTTGTGGGTAAGATAAAGGCCCCGGCATCCTGCAGGGTTCTCTCTGCCCTGGCCAAGGATTGAGGATCGTTTTCTGTGCCGGTCACAGATCCCACAAAGACGACATCACTCCGCTGTTCCTTCACTTTCTTCATAGCTTGAAGAATGGACTCTTCTGGAACGTCGTTACTTCCATAACCAAGGACACAGTCAAAAAGGATCACACCTGTCTTGGGATCCAAGCCGTCCTTGACGATCCTTTCACTCCTCAACGAAGGATCAATCATGGGATGGGGTCTACCGTCGGTGAAGTAGTCCTCGCCCATATCCAGCACGGTGTGTCCCTGGCTTACTTCTGGATCCTGTAAGGACAGTTCTGGCTTGATAGCTATGTTCGAATACACATCGCCCAATTTTTCACTGAGGATCAGTAAGCTCTCAAAGGCCAAAGTACCGCCTGTATACAAAGCTCGCAGATCCGTCCCTTGCGAGCCCGGGACTTTCCCTAGCCAAGCCTCTTCATGTGGGTTGTCTAAGCCGGTCTTCAGTTCCACATCAGACGCTTTAACGAGCTCAACAGCTGCCTCTTCTAGTGTGGAAACGCCTTTGATGTTGGTACCTGCGAAAGCGTTTAGATCTCCACCCAAGAAACAGGCTACAATGGGTTTTTCAATCACTTGGGCTTTCTTAACGATCTCTGCCATCACCTCTGCTGCAGGGGGCTTGGAGATCAACCCAATCACTTCTGTCATAGGATCGTCGGCCAACTTATCTAAAATGTGAAGCATCATCCGGCCGCCAACTGCCTTGCTCAGGTCACGTCCACCAGTACCTAGAGCCTGGGAAATCCCCCCACCTAGTTTATCGATGATCACGCTCACTTCTTGGAGACCAGTTCCACTAGCTGCAATTAAACCAATATTGCCAGAGCGAATGACATTGGCAAAACCTAGGGCCACTCCACCGATGATGGCGGTACCACAATCGGGGCCCATCATGAGTAGGTCTTTCTCGATGGCAAAGTCCTTTAGTTCAATCTCGTCTTCTAGGGATACGTTGTCGCTAAACAGCATCACATGCAGTCCTTTTTTCAACGACTTCATGGCTTCTACTTTTGCAAAGCGACCAGGTATGGAAATCACCGACACATTCAAATTGGGAACTTCCTGTAAGGCACCTTCCAGAGAGCGTACGCGTTTTGTTGCTCCCTTGTCCCCTGTAGATTGCTTGTTGGCAAACTGCTCATCAAGCACACGCAAGGCCTCGTCGATGGCCTCCTGATTCTCAGCGTTGATTCCGATCACTAAGTCGTTCGCCTGAATTTGATCCAGGTATTTTTCTTCCAGTGTACCGGATGCCTTCATCAGCGCTTTATTGTGATCCGTCCCCATCATGACCGCCGCTTGGTTGATCCCCGCGATACTGTTCAGTTTGCTGGAAAACAACATCAACGTAACGGAGTCAAAGTACATGTTTTCCTTTACGACATTATAAATCATTGTTCCGATCCTCCTAACTCTAGTCCTAGCAAGATTCCCCTCAGGTAATCTGTTCCCGAACGGTGCCCTAAGGCACCAA
>JAAYOK010000015.1 GCA_012520355.1 Bacillota bacterium
CCGCTACGACTTCAAAACGACCTTACAGCTCGTCAAACTGGTGGGCACGGAACTGCAGCGTCGTTTTCCTCACAAGGTCACCTTAGAACGACGGATCAAACATCGTCGTGGAGTCTATATCGACTATTTGCAGAATCATCCCAGCAAGACAATTGTTGGCGTCTATAGCCCTCGCCCTACGCCGGAGGCAACGGTCTCCACACCCCTGAATTGGGAGGATCTGGACCATTTCGTGCCGCAAGATTTCACCGTACAGACCGTTCCGAGCTGGGTCATGGAACGGGGGGATCTTTTTTTGCCGGTTTTAACTCAACCCCAATCCCTGGAGCATTTACTCGAAAAAGGGCCTCTTTTTGGAGTCCGCCAGGGCCCAGGGCTAACAGGAAAAGAATAGAGGCTAGCGAATGAGGTAAGGGGGGGATGCACATGCCACTACTTACCATCAGAGAAGTTGTTGAAGATACAAGCTTGGAGAATCTGCGTCTAGTTACAGGTCACTTGAGGCAGGATAATGAGATTCACAATGTCAATATTATCGATAATCCTGATGCCTTTGATTGGTTCACTGCAGGGGACTTCTTGCTTACCACCGGATTTGTCTTCAAAGATGATGTGGAGTCCCAAAGACGATTGATTCGAGAGTTGGCTGAGATCAACTGTGCAGGACTTGGGGTGAAGGTCAAGCGTTACTGGGATGAAATTCCCCACACGATGATTGAGATCGCCAATGAATTGAACTTTCCGATTCTGGAAATCCCCTATATCTACAGTCTAGCCCATGTATCCAATGTCATTAACGATATTCTTTTCCAGCGGGAAAGCTCTAAGCTGAAGAAGTATCAGAGGATTCACGAGGCCTTTAGAAAGTGCGCCTTATCTGGCGGGAATATCCAGGAAATCGCTCGCCTTTCAGCCACCATCGTGAACAATCCCGTGATCATGGTGGACGACAAATTTAACCTCCTTACGTATTGGGACTTAGAGGGAAATCCCCATCCTCTCCACGAATATCTTACCCTCAGGGGCAGGGAGCAACCTTTTGACCCTGAGTTCATTGCCTCAATACCTACGGATGTTCGTTATCTAACCCTGAGTGTGAAACGGCAGATCACTCGAGGTGATGCTGTCATCATCTGCCGCATTAAGCCCATTGTCTTCTCTTCTACTATCTATGGCTACACTCTTGTCTGGGAGACCATGAAGAAGATGGAACAACTAGATTATGTGGCCTTAGAAAGTGCAGCCCATCTTGCTGCTATGGAGCTTTTCAAGCTGAAGCAGGTGGAAGAAGCAAGAAACCGCGAGCGACAAGACTTCTTTCAAGATCTAATTGAGGGAAAGATCCTCTCCATGAACGCACTAAGAAATTTGGCCACGACCCATGGGTTCGACCCAGATCGCTCCCATATGGTGTTCGTTTTGCAAATGGAGGAGGCCAGTTCTGAACGCTTGAAACTTGCCATGGAACGAATCGTACAACTCAGTGCTGAATTTGACTACACGGTTCAAGTGGTGGCGCGCAATGACCATCTCCTGACCTTTGTACCACTGAAGCAAGGTGCCGAACATAATGTCTTAAACCAACATCTTCGCCAGTATTTCGAACGCTTACACCTCCAGCTTCAACAGGAAGTTCCCAACTATTATCTAGGCGTTAGTGACATTTGCGGCGATTTTGTTAGCATCCGTAAGTCCATTATGCTTGCCTATGATGTGCTTAATATCATGAAAAAGGGACAGATCCGCTTCGGGTTTTTCCATGATTTGGTGAGTTACCATCTCTTTGATACTGAAGTCGATCCACTGGCCATGCAGACCTTTTTTAACGAAACGTTGGGACCTTTAGCAGACTACGATAGGCAATATGATAGTGAACTCCTAAGCACCTTGGAAGTCTATTTCGACTGCAATTGTAATATCACCCAGGCAGCCCAACGGCTGTACCGACATCGGAATACCCTCATTTATCGACTGGATAAGATCAAAGAGATTCTTGAAACGAACCTGTCCAACCCAGAAGAGAATTTTAACTACCAGATGGCCTTCAAAATGTACAAATTGCTACAGGCTAATCAAAATAGAGAAGCGAACGGCTCCGTGTGAAGGAATAACCTTCACACTTTTTTTGTGCACTGTGAACAATACAATGTCTAATTATTGGATATCGTAACCATTGTCTATTAATAATGGGTATGGGAAAATGTCAGCGAGGAAGTCTAAGACTGAAGGGGAGAGGGGGCGTTCGATGATTCTCACTGTACCAGCCCACCTATTCGATGACGAAACCTACCATCAAACATACGCCCTCCATTCGACCTACAAACATACCCAGAACTATAGCTCGGGCAGAACACTCATCGCCCTCCATGACAAGTCCCGCCTGCCCTCGCCCATGGGAATCATTCTCGACTATGAACAAACGGCTTTCGAGCGCTTGAAGAAAGTGCTACGAAAGGTGGAAATTGATGACGAAGCCATCACGATCAATTCTGTTCGAATAGGGAAGAGTGAGGTGCGTCTCAGCCAACATGATCTAGCCAGAGCTGTCCGCAGACAGCGACCCTTGAACCACCAGGAACAAAAGGGGCTACGCCAATCGATTGTAAACGAAATAGGGCAGAAGGCCCCCTCATTGCACCCAGAATTGGGCAGGCGGATCGAGTTGCTCCGAGCTTCCTATCTGCAAGGCTACGAATGGGACGGAGCCTTAGGGGCATTGATCGGTTTTGGCGAAGGATTAACTCCATCGGGTGACGATATCGTCTGTGGCCTGATGGCCGCCTTTCTCTACACAGGATCTGAGGAGTTCTTTACACGCACTGGGGAGCTGTTGTTACCAATCATTGGTAAAAAGCAGGCGACCACCGAGGTTAGTCGCTCTTTCCTCAAATTGGGCAGCAAGGGCCTATTTCTTGAGATTCTGGTTAAAGTATATGAGAGACTTTGTGCTCAACAACCCATTGGTGAGTTGATTGAACTAATTGGTGCCTTAGGGCACCGTTCGGGAACAGATTACCTGAGGGGAATCTTGCTAGGACTAGAGTTAGGAGGATCGGAACAATGATTTATAATGTCGTAAAGGAAAACATGTACTTTGACTCCGTTACG
>JAAYOK010000187.1 GCA_012520355.1 Bacillota bacterium
CACCCGAGGATCGATTACCGCATAGAGAACGTCCACCACTAAATTGATCAGGACCAGAAGCAATCCATAAAACAATGTGGTTCCCAAAACCAGCGTGTAATCAAGTTGCTGGGCACCTGTTGCGGTAAGCAGGCCGAGCCCCTTGTAGTCGAAAACCGTTTCCACGATAACGACACCGCCCAAAAGACCCAAAACCATGGAGCCTGAAACGGTGGCAACGGGAATTAATGCATTGCGGCGGACATGCCGGCTCATCACCACTTTCTCTGTCAGTCCCTTAGCCCTGGCCGTACGAACATAATCCTTGTTCATCACTTCAAGCATACTAGACCGTGTAATCCTGAGCAGATAGGCCCACCAAAGATACGACAAGGTCATAACTGGAGCAATCAGATGGCGAACGGCATCCCAGAAGAGGTCGGGCCTTCCGTTTAATAGCGCGTCCAGGGTATTTAACCCTGTGTAGCGAGTGAAATCACCCGTCAACACAATGGAGTCAGCCCACATAGAAAGCCGCCCAGGAGGGAACCAACCCAGAACACCATAGAAGACCATGAGCAGTATGAGTCCAAATACAAAGTCTGGCAGAGACCAACCCACTATAGCAAAGACCCGGCTGAGATGATCCAGGGGCTTGTTATAATGCTTGGCCGATATGGTGCCAAGCCAGATTCCTCCCAGGATCACTGGAACAATGGCGAATAAGGCCAGTTCAACCGTGGCAGGGAAACGTCTGGCGATGGCTTCCGCCACTGGCATACTCGCTGAGGCCGAGTAACCCAAATCTCCTCTGAGCAGGTTTTTCATCCAATTAATATAACGAACATGGACAGGTTGGTCTAGACCATACTTGCGGACCAGATCGTCCAGGCTCTGGTTTTTCAACTCTTCTGGGCTCTTAATGTAGGTGCTGACCAGTTGATAGGGGGACAAAAAAGACATGGCGATAAAAATCATGAGGGTAACCCCGATTAAGACAACTGGCAGAAACAGTAACCGCCTGGCGATGTAAGTGATCATATGCTTACTCCTTACCTAGCAAAATAGCGGGAGTAGGACTGCCCGCAGGCAATCCTACTCATCGTTCGGGCTAGTTTCTGAAACTACTTCTGCACTTTCGAAATGTAATACAGATCATACTGGGCGCTATATGCGGGGCAGTACTCAAAGCCCTGGACCCAATCACGCATGACCCTGTGTGTGGTTGCCTCCATAAATGGCATACCTACAGCCAGATCAACATACAGTCTCTGGAGTTCGAAGTAGATCTTTTCCCGTTCTGCCGGATCGGTGGCCTTGATACCAGCTGCGATCAACTCGTCAAACTGTTCCTTGGCAAGGTCAATCAAGCCTTGGCCGCAGAAACCTGCAAAGGTTCCCGACGAATGCATGAACGGAACAGCAAAGTTATGGGTATCGGGGAAGTCCATGAGCCATCCCATAACGAAGACGGGAAGCGATGCTGAACGGAGTCTATCGAGCACAGTGGCCCATTCCAGACCGATAACGTCAACTTGGAACTTCGGATTGATTCTTTCAATGTTGTACTCGAGAATCTCCAAGGCCGTCTTCCGGGCGTCATTACCGGTGTTGTAAACAATACCGACTTTGAATCCCTTTTCCCAAAGTTCGCCGTCAAAAGCCTGTTTGAAGTACTCGGTAGCCTGGTTCAGATTGTGGGAGAAGTACTCCTGATCCGTATTTACATACGGCAGGCTCTGTGGGAAGGGCCCTTTGGGAATCTCGCCTGCGCCAAGGGCAACCTCATTCAAGTAAGCCTCATAGTCAAAGGAGTAGCCAAACGCTTTGCGCACATTGATATCGGCGAAGAAGTCGCTGGGGATACCGTTTCCATCAAGTTTACCGCTACCCACTAGATCTTCGTTACCCTCGATAGGAATGGTAAAGCTGAAGAAGAGCACCGTATTGGTGACCTGGGGAAGGCCTTCCACAACAGCCACATTAGGAATGGAACGCACTTGTGGCAGATCTTGCTGTCCAACGTAAATGCCGTCTGCATCGCCGGCACGAAGCATGAGTAGACGGGTGGAAAACTCAGGGATATTCTTGATGACAGCACTCTTCAGTTGAGCAGGTCCACGCCAATATTCATCAAACCTGGTGAGGAGAACCTGCGCACCGCTCTTATCCCAGGTCTGTAGCTTGAAGGGACCGGTTCCGTTGGCTTTGTCATAGAGGACCATCTCTTCAAGGGCCTGATCATACCATTTGGCCCAAGTGTCAGGATTTCCATCCCAAGCACCATTGGCCTTCATCCAGTCGCCGCTCACAATGGAAGACCAAGATCCACCCTTGGCCAGGATGTTGATGAACGGCGGATAGGGATCGACCAGGTGGAAGATGATGTCATTTCCGTCCACTTCCATGGTGGCATCGACCAAATCATAGGCCTTCCGCAAAATGGCCGGATCCACTTCATTGATCTCCACGAAGTCGCTGGAGCCGCCTGCCAGAGCAATGACATCACCCATGGTTTGAACGCCAAGGAGGGGTTCAAAGAACATCCACATCGGTCCACCAGCAGGATCCGCCAGCATACCCCGGACGAATGAGTACTTGACATCCTCTGCAGTCAGTACCGAACCATCGTGGAACGTAACACCCTGGCGAATGGGCACCCTGACTGTGCGTCCATCCTCCGACATGAGACCGTTAGCTACTGTAGGTACCTCTGTAGCCAGCATGGGCCCAATCTTGTCCAAATCCCCATCAACATACTCAAACAGGTTGTCATAGACATGGTGAATAATTTCACCGCTTGCCGTGTCATAAGCCGCCGCTGGATCGAGGGTCTGGGGACCTCCCGCCCCGCCGACATAGACAAACGTTTCGGGATCAAATGCGAAAACAGAAACTGACAGACTGAGAGTCAACAACAGGACAATCAAACTAAAGACCTTCGTTTTCAATGCTTTTCCTCCCTTTCGTTTTTTGTTGCCTGACGGCTCGAGCTAAACTCAACCGGATTCCAACGTACTGCCTAGGCAGTTTCAGATCTGGAAACTCCGATCAAATTTAAATCCTGGGCGTAGTGGCAAGCTGCAAAATGTCCTTTGCCATCAACATCTAGAAGCTCTGGGATTTCTTGACTGCAACGGGCTTGGGCATAGGCGCAACGAGGATGGAAATGGCAACCCAAAGGCGGATCCGCCGGACTGGGCACATCCCCTTGCAAGATAATCTGCTCGCCAATTATGTCGGGATCCGGGTCAGGAATCGCCGAAAGTAGTGCTTCCGTGTAGGGGTGCTTCGGCGCGGAAAACAGGCCGTCCACCTCGCCCATCTCCACGATTCGCCCCAAATACATCACGACCACGCGATCGCTGATATGCTGCACTACAGACAAGTCGTGGGCTATAAACAAATATGTAAGTCCAAACTCCTCCTGTAAGTCATCTAATAGGTTCAAAACCTGCGCTTGCACCGATACATCCAGCGCCGATACGGGCTCATCACATACAACAAGGGAGGGATTTAAGGACAGGGCCCGGGCAATGCCAATCCTCTGCCTTTGCCCCCCGCTAAATTCATGGGGAAAACGATTCATATGATGGGACCCCAGGCCCACTGCGTCGAGCAAAGCCTCGACTCGCCCATACCGCTCCCGGCGATTTTTCATGCCATGGGCCTGCAATGGTTCGGCAACAATATCACGAATGCGCATTCTTGGATTGAGGGAAGAAAAAGGGTCCTGGAAAACGATCTGCATCTTGTCACGCAAACCACGAATCGTCTTCTCATTCACCTCTGTCCAGCTGCCGTCAACATTTAGGCGAATGAGGCCTTGCGTCGGCTGAATGAGGTGCATGATACTGAGGCCCATCGTGGTCTTGCCGCAGCCGCTCTCACCAACGACACCTAAGGTTTCGCCCTTGTGGATCTGGAAACTCACGTTTTCAACAGCCTTTACATGGCCCACCGTGCGACGAAACATGCCCTTGGTGATGGGAAAGTACTTCTGCAAGCCTTGCACGTCTAACAAGATTTCCCCTGTGTTTGGAGTCGTCATTACTGAGCATCCCTTTCCGTCATACTTTGTGAAGCGTAGAGCCAGCAACGGACTGAGTGATTCTCTTCAATATCAATAACCGGCGGATCCTGAATACAGATGTCCATGGCTTCAGGGCAGCGTTCTCTAAAACTACATCCAACGGGAATCGCCCTGGGATCCGGCACAACTCCTTTGATGGGCTGCAGTCTGCTCCCTCGCGCGCCGAGCTTCGGGATGGAGTTGAGCAGACCCATGGTGTAGGGATGGGCAGGGTTGTGAAAGACGGCACGAACATTAGTATGCTCAACAATTTTACCTAAGTACATGACAGCTACCTCATCACACATGCGGCTCACTACACCGAGATTATGGGTGATCATCATGATCGACATCCTATACTCCTCTTGGAGTCGCCGCATCAGCTCCAGGATTTGGGCCTGGATCGTCACATCAAGGGCTGTGGTCGGCTCATCCGCAATGAGAAGTGTCGGATTGCAAGACAAAGCCATGGCAATCATGACCCGCTGGCGCATGCCACCACTCATCTGATAAGGATACTCCCTTACACGCTGTCTCGGTATGGGAATACCTACCTTGGCCAGCATATCTTCGGCCATTTCCCAGGCCTCTTTTTCCGTCACTTTCTGGTGTAGCGTGATGGCCTCTACAATCTGTTGACCCACGGTATACACTGGGTTCAGGGAAGTCATGGGTTCCTGAAAGATCATGGCGATCTCATTGCCCCGAATGCTCCGCATCAGAGAACCTGTGGGATCTTGTCGTGCCAAATCCACTACACCTTTGTCACCTCGGCGAAAAAAAACATGGCCCGAATGAATCTGGCCATGAGGTTTAGGTAATAGTTGCATAATAGACATAGCGGTAATGCTTTTTCCGCATCCGCTTTCACCGACGACACCAAAAACGGATTCTTTTTTGATCTCAAAGGAAACACCATTGACGGCCTTGACGAAACCTTCATCGGTGGAAAAATAGGTGTGCAAATCCCTTACTCCTAAAAGGACATCCTGACCCAACACTTCAGAACCTAGACCAGGGGCGCTAGCCTGTACGCCAGCGTGTGTGGAACTGCTCATTATGAGGACCTCCATTATATGATTTTAGCATCATGTATGGTTGATTCCCAGATGTATATTTATTTCTAATGTTACTCCGTTAACTGCCTTTTGTCAACACTTCGCTTACGATATTCGCACTTATTTTGCGTATTACCAGCTTAAAGCAGACATTTATTCGCGCAATGTTACTCAAAAAAAAGACTGCAGACTCGAGCTGCAGCTAACCTCCGATCAGGGCCTTACAATCGATAAAATGTGGCTTCTACGATTTGGGCCTCCACCAGAATGGACTCCTGGTTCAAAGCGACCAGCACCTCATCCATGATTCTCTTTATTTGCTCTTCTGTAACGGCGTACGCTCTTCGTAGCACAGATCCTTCCCACAAACTTCGCAAAATGGGCCTAGGATTTGGCCGAGAGGCCCCTCCCTTCACCTTCTCCATCTCTTGGTCCGCAAGTTTCTCTGTCGTGACCCTCCTATTTTTTCCCACCACAAATCCTCCCGAAATGAATTTTTCGTTCGATACGAAGATACTCAACCACCAAGGCAAAGAAGCTCAGGTATGGAGGACATCCCCCCTACAATTTAGAATACATCTTCGGATGCTTGCGCACGTACACAATGCGCTTGAATGGAGTGGAGAGCAAAAATGGAAAGCAAGTCCAAAGACACAACGTTTGTCAAGAGAGCGCTTCTATTGGCAGGATTGGTGCTAGTTATTGTATATTTCGGTCAGGTCGTACAGGCACTAAAGACAGCCTATGGAATTTTGCTTCCGTTGGCATTAGGCTTTATGATCGCCTACGTCGTCAACATTCTCATGCGTTTTTTGGAAAGGCACTATTTCCTCAAGGCAGAACAGAGCTGGATTCACAAGACAAAACGGCCGGTGTGCCTGCTCCTCTCCTACGTTTTGATTCTTTTGATCCTTGTGGCAGTC
The DNA here is from genome assembly GCA_012520355.1 of Bacillota bacterium. Lineage (GTDB taxonomy): Bacteria > Bacillota > Limnochordia > Darwinibacteriales > Darwinibacteriaceae > UBA5420. The sequence goes on from JAAYOK010000187.1 coordinate 6,033, forward strand.
ATCACTCTCGTACTACCAAAGGTAGTGGATACGATTCGGGCACTTTCTGCGGTACTACCCGAATACTGGGAGCAAATCCGCAGGTGGTTCGGGGATCATCAAGAGCAGTGGTCCTTCGTCAATGAGTGGCTGAGCGGAGACAGCTTTAGCTGGGATAGCATTGCTGACCGTATTCAATCCAGCGCTCC
>JAAYOK010000188.1 GCA_012520355.1 Bacillota bacterium
AGTATTAGAAGAACATGTCTTACGCGCGGTGCAGGCTTTGTACCGAGAATTTCAACTCGATCGTATTTAGGAGGTTTCAACCGATGAAGTCAGGTCAACTTTTCACGGCAATGATCACACCAATGAATAAGGATGGTTCAGTCAACTACGGGGCAGCAGTGGAACTAGCAAGGCGTCTGAGTGAAAATGGGTCAGACGGGGTGGTTTTGAGCGGGACAACTGGCGAGAGCCCTACCTTAAGTTTTGAAGAAAAAGTAAGGCTGTTTTCCGAAGTCACCGATGCCCTGGGTGGGCAGGTGGAAATCATTGCGGGAACAGGGTCGAACAGTACCGAAGATACAATCACTCTCACCAAGGCTGCAGAGAACGCTGGAGTTGACGGGATCATGGTCGTGACCCCTTATTACAATAAGCCATCGCAAAAAGGGCTTTACGAGCACTTCAAGGCGGTTGCCCTCCAGACATCACTTCCCGTCATGATCTATAATGTACCAGGGCGGACCAGCGTTAATATTCTTCCGGAGACAGTTGCAGAACTGGCCAAGATCGATAACATCGTTGCCATTAAAGAAGCCAGTGGTAATTTGGAACAAGTGAGCGTTTTGAAGACTATGGTTCCAGAAGATTTCACCATCTATTCTGGCGATGACTCCCTGACCCTTCCCATCTTAGCCATTGGCGGTGCAGGTGTGGTCAGTGTAGTCAGTCACCTGGTGGGGCGGGAGATCAAATCAATGATTACCGCCTTCGAGGCTGGTAAGATTGCCGAAGCCAGAGAAATCCATCTGCAATTGATGCCTCTCTTTAAGGCCATGTTCTTGACTACAAATCCTGTCCCTGTGAAGCGGGCCCTTGAGTTTATGGGATTCGAGACAGGACCTCTCCGCCTTCCCTTGGTGGATCTTACCGAGGACGAAACGGCAAGAATTAAAGAAGTACTCACACGGATGGGTTTAGGATCGTAATTCGTTTGAGCTATGATAAACCTCCTACCTGGAGATACTATCCGGGAGGAGGTTTCTTTTGTGTCGTTTGATTAATTTCCGCTCAATGTGTATAATAGAGATATGCATGACTTGTTCGGTTTAGTAAAATGCGACCACCTAACAAGGGCGGAAAGGTGGTCAACCTCAATGCTTAATCAAAGAAGTCATAGATCATTGGAGGTGTTTTATACTGCATGAGTGATAAAAATAAAATACGCATACTGCCCTTAGGCGGTCTTGGCGAGATCGGCAAGAACATGACGGTGGTAGAGATCGGCGAGGATCTAGCCATTGTTGATGCCGGTGTAATGTTTCCGGAAGATGATATGCCAGGTGTGGACTTAGTGATTCCGGACATCACATACTTAGTGGAGAACGCCAGCCGCGTTAAGGGTATTTTCTTGACGCATGGACACGAAGATCATATTGGCGGTGTGCCATATGTGCTGCGTCAACTCAATGTGCCTGTCTATGGTACAAAGTTAACTCTAGCACTCCTTCGAGTCAAGCTGATTGAACATGGCCTTGAGCGCAGTACCGATTTGCGGGAAATTAAGGCTGGCGATCGGACGAAGGTTGGGAACATAGATATCCAGTTCATCCACGTTAATCATAGTATCGCGGATGTTGTGGCCCTAGCTTTCCACACTCCCTTAGGGGCCATTGTATATTGTAGTGACTTTAAATTTGATCAGACTCCCTATGATGGTAAGGTCGCTGATTTGCATGCCTTTGCCAATTTGGGTCAACAGGGAGTTCTCTGTCTACTTTCCGACTCGACCAATGCCGAACGCCCTGGCTATACCGCTTCGGAGAAAACGATCGGAGAAACCTTTCGCCGCCTGTTTAGTAATGCCGAAGGAAGAATTCTTGTTGCTACCTTTGCTTCGAATATCCACCGAGTGCAGCAGATCTTTGATGCTGCGGTGCGGGAAGGGCGCCATGTTAGCGTAACAGGGCGAAGCATGATTCGGGTGGTTGAAGTTGCGAGTGAGCTTGGTTATCTGGACATTCCAGATGGCGTCTTGGTGGATCTTGACAAGTTGGATAAGTTGCCAAAGGAAAAGACAGTGATTATTACAACTGGAAGCCAGGGAGAACCCATGGCTGCCCTCAGTCGGATGGCCATGGCCGAACACAATCGGATCGCAATTGTCCCAGGTGATACCGTAATTATCTCGGCTTCGCCGATTCCAGGTAATGAAAAAGCAGTGGGTAGGATTATCAATCAGCTGTTTAAAGAAGGAGCGAAGGTGATTTACGAACCCCACCTAGGGATTCATACCTCAGGCCATGCTCAACAGGAGGAACTCAAACTACTCCTGAATCTCTGTAAGCCACGCTATTTTATCCCCATCCACGGCGAACATCGCATGCTTCTCAAACACGCTGAATTGGCAGAAGCGACAGGCGTTCCCAAGGATAACATTGTGATTGGGGAAATTGGTCTGCCGGTAGAGTTTACCGCAGATCGGGTTTCTGTAAAAGACCGCGTCGTCTCAGGGCAGGTCTTCGTTGATGGCTTAGGCGTTGGTGATGTGGGGAACATTGTCTTGAGGGACAGAAGACAACTTTCCACTGACGGCATCATGATTGTGGTTGTAACCATGAGCCGCAAGACAGGCAAGGTAGTGGCGGGACCTGATGTGGTTTCCCGGGGATTTGTTTACGTGCGAGAATCAGAGGCTTTGATGGAAGAGGCTCGGGAGAAGGCGAAAGAGGCTCTAGATGGCTGTTTAAACCAGAACACAACGGATTGGGGTGCCCTCAAGGCGGCCGTCCGTGATAGCCTCAATCGATATTTGTGGGAAAAAACCAAGCGCCGGCCTATGATTCTACCGATTATTATGGAAATCTAACCAGATAGGTTTAAGCTCCCTCTTTTCGTACCATACTACTTGGTAGGGAAGGAGGGAGCTTTGTGTTGGAGCAATACGAACAGGAAACCCAGGATGAGGCCGTAGAGCCCGAGGAAAACGCAAT
>JAAYOK010000189.1 GCA_012520355.1 Bacillota bacterium
AAAACCTACTTTATCCCCTTCAACGTCTTTCGTTTGTTTGAATTGTATTAAGTATAAGGGTTGGAGAAGTGATTGTCAAATGGGTCTTAAAAGCAAAAAAGAGAGGTGCCCCACGGCACCTCCCCACGACTGACCTAAGCTTCTACGATATAGCGATTCAAAATAGCCTCCAGCATTTCTTGGCGTCCAGACGTATGGGTGATCTGATCATTCGCCATTGCATACTCGCTGAGTTCCTTTAGGCCAACCTGGCCTTGAACGATCTTAGCACCAATACCGCTCTCCCAGCTCTTATAGCGTTCTTGGATAAACTGTTCTAGTTCCTGGGTCTCCAAGAGACGTTGGGCTGCCAATAGACCATGGGCAAAGGCGTCCATACCTGCAATATGAGCGTAGAAAAGATCCATAGGCTCAAAGGAACCTCTGCGTACCTTAGCATCGAAATTGAGACCGCCCGGGGCTAAACCGCCATTGAGCAGAATCTCATACATAGCTAAAGTCGTGGTATATAGATTTGTCGGGAATTGGTCTGTATCCCAACCCAAGAGTTCATCGCCCTGGTTAGCATCTACACTACCCAAGATTCCATTGATCCGGGCTAAGCGGAGCTCATGTTGGAAGGTGTGCCCCGCCAGTGTAGCATGGTTCGCTTCGATGTTAATCTTAAAGTCTTTCTCCAAGCCATAGCTGTTCAAGAACCCTAAGACAGTACCCACATCATAGTCATATTGATGCTTCGTTGGCTCTTTGGGCTTGGGCTCAATCAAGAACTGCCCAGTAAAACCGATCTCCTTGGCATAATCCACAGCCAAGTGCAAGAAACGGGCCAAGTTATCGAGTTCAAGTTTCATATCTGTGTTCAAGAGAGTCTCATAGCCCTCGCGTCCACCCCAAAAGACATAGTTCTCTCCACCAAGTTCCTTGGTAATCTCCAGGGCATGTTTGACCCGAGCTGCACCGTAGGCAAAAACATCAGCATTTGGCGAAGTGGCTGCCCCATGCATAAAGCGAGGATGGGAGAAAAGATTGGATGTTCCCCAGAGTAACTTGATTCCAGTCTCTTTCATGAGATCCTTAAACAAGGCAACAATCTCATCTATGTTGTTTAGTGTTTCCTTGAGCGTCTCACCTTCGGGTGCAATATCTGTGTCATGGAAACAGAAGTATGGGATTTGCATCTTCTGCATAAACTCAAAAGCTGCATAGGCCCTAGCTTTAGCTAGTTCCATAGGATCAGTAATCTTATCCCAGCTACGAATAGCCGAGCCGGATCCAAACATATCGGCGCCGGCACCGGTAAAGGTATGCCAGTAGGCCATGGAAAAACGCAAGTGTTCTTCCATTGTTTTATCCCCTACGACTTGCTTGGGATCGTAATAGCGAAAAGCTAAAGGATTTCTGCTTTGTCTTCCCTCAAATTGCACTTTATCTACTTCTGGGAAAAAATTCTTCATTATACTCCTCCTTATCAAACGACTATGGATTCAGAACTGAGCTTGAGCGACGATTCTCTAACAACTAATTGGGGTTCTAAATTGGTATGTGTCGCAGTCACTCGTTCCTCGTCAATCTGGCGCAATACTTCCATCGCCCCTAATGTTCCCATCTCTTCAAGGGGTTGCCTAACGGTGGTTAGATTGGGAACAACAACCTGGCACATTTCGGTGTCGTCATATCCCACGACCGAGATGTCCTGGGGAACGGTTAAACCTTTTTCTTGCAACATTTGCATGACACCAATAGCCATATGGTCATTTCCACAAAAAATCGCTGTAGGTGGTTCTTCAAGTGCTAAAAACGCCTGGGCAGCCTTCCAACCCGACGCCCTTTGCCAGTCACCATATTGGAGTAATTCCGGACTAGGACTGAGCTTGGCCTTGGCCATGGACCGAAGGAAACCCTCTCTTCTTTCAATGGCGTTGGAGTCCATCTTGGGACCGCCCAAGTAAGCGATTCGTCGATGACCTTGTTCAAGTAAATGTGTAACCATCTTTGTGGCACCAAGTTCGTTATTGACCTTAACGGAACTGATGTTGTCTCTCACCTTGGCATTGAGGACAACAAAGGGAAATTGCCGTTCTTCAACAATCTCCAAGAACCCGTAGTCGATATCATCCTGAACAACTAAGAGCATACCTTCTAAGGACCCTTCTTGGATCGCTGATGCAATAGCCCCCTGTTTGGTTGCTTCCTCAACACTCACAACCGCAAAGTGACAGCGGTAATTGTGAGTGGCGAGTTCTGCGCTGACTGACCGCAAAATCGGGTTGTAGAACATCCAACTAGATGGCAGGGTCCAATTACATTCTCCCTCTTCACCACCGAGGATATAAAGTCCGATCACATCCGACTTGCCTTTGGATAAGCGTGAACCAAAATAGTTTCGTTGGTAACCGAACTTCTCCGCAGCTTCCACAACCCGCGATTTCGTAGTCGTGGCAACCAGAGGGCTATCATTGAGGGCCAACGATACAGTTGCTTTTGAGATCCCCAAATGACGAGCTAAGTCCTCAATCGTCACTTGGCGCTTCTTGCCGCTTTTTGAGCAGAAACAATCCAATGGACTTCCTCCGAAACTCGAATTTTGATGCATGGAAACACTTGGACACTTCTTGGTAATTATCCTGCCTTACAAGTTCAATCTAGGCAGCCGACTTACGGGAGTTGACGTCAATCAAGACAGCGGTAACCAAGATTAGACCCTTAATCACCTGTTGCCAAAAAGACTCGACGTTCATCAAACTCATGCCATTATCGACACTTGCCATGATCAAGGCACCGATTAGAGCACCCGGCACGCTACCTTCACCGCCTGCAAGACTGGTTCCACCAATAACACAAGCAGCAATGGCGTTCGTCTCAAACTGAATACCAGCGTTAGCGGTAGCTACATTTAGTCTGGATGTTAGAATTGCTCCACTCACACCAGCCATGGCTCCTGCAACCATAAAGATCTTCAACATAGTACCCTTAATATTAATTCCGGACAGACGGGCCGCTTCTGCGTTTCCGCCAATAGCAAAGGTGTAGCGCCCAAACTTAGTACGAACAGTGACAAATGTGAATATCCCTGCTAGAACCAGGAGCAAAATGACCGGAACGGGAACACCCCGGAAACGATTCATATTAACAACAAATAGGATGACAACTGCACTCATTGCTGCGGCAACCAAGCCTTCAAGCCAGAGCGGCCTGACAGGGAACCCGTGTTTTTGCTTGTTGACCCTAGAATAGATGCTGAAGAACAAGATACCTATGACAGCGAGAACTCCTAACCATGTTCCGAGGCTCGTTGATAAATAGGCCTGGCCGAGCAATTGAAACTTTGGATCCATAGGAGCAATATTAACCCCACGTGTAATTCCTAGAAGCCAGCCGCGGAAAACTAAGGAGCCTGCCAGGGTAACGATAAATGCTGGGACTTTACCATAGGCCACACCTAGACCCTGAACGCCCCCAAGAAGCATACCAACAAAAACAGCGATAAAAACAGCAATAATCGTTGCGGGCCAACCAGATGCAATCCAATCCAAACCTGTCTGCTGTGCAAGGGCAGGCAACCAACGGACTTGCGCCAAGGCAGCCATGGCACCTGTCAAGCCAGCTAATCCTCCAGCGGAAAGATCGATCTGTCCAGCAGCGATAACCATAACCATGCCAACTGCGATAAAGCCCACAACAGATCCCTGTCTAAAGAGATTGGATAGATTTCTCGGTGTCAAGAAAGCCCCATCAGTCAAGACGTTGAGGATAGCCCAAAGAAACAATAGTGCTATCACAATGGTATACGCACGGAAATCAAACTTGACGAGTTTTTTTAGTCCTCCGCCTTTACCCATTTTTCCTGTATTCACACTCATCTTATGCTCCCCCCGTTGCTAACAGCATGATTTGTTCTGAGCTTGCATTTTTGTTCTCCACAATACCCGCCACAGTGCCTTCGTGCATAACCAAGATACGGTCACTCATTCCAAGAATCTCTGGTAACTCCGACGACACCATAATGATGGAGACACCCTGGCTGGTCAATTCATTCATAAGTTTGTACACTTCGTACTTCGTTCCTACATCAATACCCCTCGTAGGTTCATCCATAATTAAAACCTGTGGCTCGGTCATTAACCATTTTGCAATGGCAACCTTCTGCTGGTTACCACCGCTGAGGTTATTGACAGTCGTAGTCACTGTGGGAGCTTTGATCTGGAGTTTATCTTTATACTCGTAGGTTATGGCTAACTCCTTTTCGGGGTCAATCATGTTAAAGCGTACAAGATCCTGCAGAGATGCTATGGTTGCATTGGCCAAGATGGAATGCTTCAATATAAGACTCGTCTGCTTGCGGTCTTCAGTCAGGAGTGCTAAGCCGTGGGCAATCGCATCTTCTGCTGAGCGAATATTGACGGGCTGGCCGTTTAGGATCAGCTCGCCAGATAGCCGTTTGCCAAACTCACCAAAGATACTTTGTACAAGTTCTGTTCGACCGGATCCCATCAAACCAGAGATTCCTAGAATCTCTCCTCTGCGGAGCTCGAAGGAAGCATCTTTAACTGTAGGACGAGAGGCTTGACCGTCTCTAGCAACCGTCCAGTTCTTGACTTCCAGGATGACTTCACCGATCGATGGTTCCCTGGGAGGATACTGGTTCGTTATCTCCCGTCCAACCATCAAAGAAATCACTTTGTTTTGATCTATTTCTT
>JAAYOK010000190.1 GCA_012520355.1 Bacillota bacterium
AGTTGTCTGCAAGGAGTGAAGGAATTTCCTTCGGCATTATCCCTTAGGATAATTCTACCATTAGGGTCCACCTTTGGAACAAAAAAAGTATGCTTGAGGTGTTGAGCCTCAAACATATCATACGAGGAGTGAGAACGTGAAGAAGCCTATACTTTTGTGCTTTGTTCTGGGTTTCTTGCTACTTCTTTCGCATGTGGTAGAGGCCCGAACAATCATTGCCATCATGCCTTTTGAAGGGACAGAAATTAGGAACTGGTATATCGATCGGCAGCAGATGATTGCAGGTATCACAGAAGCATTAACGGATCAGATTGCAATCCTTGATGGTGTGACCGTGGTTGAACGGAGTCGACTCGATCAAATCCTGCGCGAACAGGACTTTGGACGTTCTGGGCGGATTGATACCCTCAGTGCTGCTGAAATAGGGCGCCTCTTAGGGGCAGATGTCCTCATTCTCGGAACAGTGCAGACTCTCAACGTGCAGGAAACAGGGGGAATCCAGATTAGTTTCCTGTCTGCTAAGGGTTCCAAAGCCACCATCGGTCTCAGTATTCGCATGGTTGATGCAGACACCGGGATCATCTTAGGTTCCGTTCAGGCTACGGGGACTCATGTTGGGGCAAGCATTGCCGTCCATCAGTTTCATGGGATTTCGTTCTACAGCGAGTCCTTCAAGAACTCCACACTTGGCAAGGCAGTGGATAAGGCGGTGGAAGAGCTTGCGGCAAAGTTTGCCCAGGAATACCAAACCTATGCTTTCCAGCCCAAGAGCGAGACAGTGGGAAATATTGTAGCTGTAGTGGGGGACCGCTACGTAGTGAATCTAGGCTCACGCCACCATGTGAAGCGGGGCGATCGTTTCGAAGTCTATGAGACGATCCGGGTGAAGGGAATTGCCGCGCCCGTGGAAGTACCTGTGGGCAGAATGCGGATCATTAGTGTAGATCCGGAAGCCTGTGTCGGCGAGTCTGAAGATGGCCTTTTTGAGGAGGGATATGTTGTCCGCAAACAGTAGGATCGTATGTCTGGCCCTCATTCTTGTGACCTTGGTGTCCCTCGGGGCACAGGCTAAACCAAGTGTGGCTGTCATAGCTTTTCAAGTCAACATCCCTGGGACAAATTCTCAACTTCGGCAGAGCTGTGAAGACTTGCTGAGGGCAGCATTAGCTCAGACCCAAGCTTTTACGGTGGTGGAACGGTCACGTTTGGAAGCGATTATGGAGGAGCAAAAGCTATCTCTTACAGGTTTCCTGGACTCTAGTGAACTACGCATTCAGGTGGGAAAACTGCTCGGTGCTGATTATCTCGTAGCCGGTACCATTACATCCTTTGATGTTCACACGGAGACATTTCGGGGCTATGGTGTGGCAACCACGAAACTCGTAGCAACCCTCTGCGGAGTTTGGTGGTAGCCTTGTAGGTTCCCCAAGCGTCTATGAGGTAGACTATGCCACCGTATACGTTTCTTCTGTGCCAGAAGGGGCCCAAGTCTATGTGGACGACAGGTACTATGGGCGTACCCCGGTCACAATCGATTTGCCAAAAGGCACGTCTACCTTTGAAGTGAGCCACAGTATGTACCGCCCTTGGATCAGGGAGTTGAATGTTTTTGATGGGCTTCGGGTCAACGCGAACCTGGAGTGATTGGGAAGACAGGAATTTGAAGGGAAATTGTGAAAGAGAGGACCTAGGCCTGAGGGGTAGATGGACATGCATCAACCCCTTTTTTATGGGTGTGATTTGACGGTTGCGGTGGAAAACAAATCCTCGCAAGAGGAAGGATTTTCTTTAGCAAAGTATAAATTAACTTTAAGGTCTTTTTATAAGGGTTTTAAGAACCGGGAGGTTGGAGCGTTGCGTGTACACTTAGACTCAAGTATGGTGCGGGATATTAACACGAGAAAAGTTCTCAGTGCGGTACGGCAGAAAATGTCGACCCGTACTGAACTGGCCAGAATGACAAACTTAAGCTATCCTACGGTAGGTACCATTATCAAAGCACTTGCTGAGGATGGATTCGTGGTTGACCATAGCCTTGGTGAGTTTTCTGGTGGCCGCAAGCCCATGCTGGTAAAATTTGTTCCAACCGCACGTTATATCATCGGTGTTAACTTGGGAGGGGCGGAACCACAAGCGGTTTTATCCGACTTAAATGG
>JAAYOK010000191.1 GCA_012520355.1 Bacillota bacterium
TAACGAAATTTCGCTGTACAAGTAAAGCTTGCAGACGGCTCTTTACCGGCTACCCAGCTTAAGTCAGTGGCTTTGAGACCGTTGGTGTACAAGGCAGGGTGATCACTCCCTTGGGCCACCAAGAGTGTATTCGTCTTTAGGTCTTTACCCACGACAAACCAAGGTTCGCCTGCGCCCCCAATACCTAAGCCTTTCCGTTGACCTAAGGTGTGATACATGAGTCCATCATGATGTCCCTTCAGCTCACCGCCTAAGGTCCGCATTTCCCCGGGTTGGGCCGGTAAATACTGGGACAAAAAGGCCTTGAAATCTTTTTCTCCAATAAAACAAATTCCAGTACTGTCTTTCTTACGCGCTGTGGCTAAATCGGCCACGATGGCCTTTTCCCTGACCTCTTTTTTGGTCAGATGTCCAATGGGAAACAGGGTTTTAGCCAGTTGCCTTTGGCCAAGGGTGTAGAGAAAATAGGATTGATCTTTTCCTTGATCTTCCCCCCTGAGCAGAGTAAACAAACCCGCCTCCTCGCCGATTTGGGCATAGTGTCCCGTGGCCAGATAATCCGCCTCCAACTGGAGGGCCTTGTCCAAAAATGCCTTGAATTTGATCTCTTTGTTACACATCACATCAGGATTGGGCGTGCGACCCTTCTTGTATTCCTCCAGGAAGTAGACAAAGACTCTGTCCCAATATTCCTGTTCAAAATTGACCGTATAGTACGGGATATCGATTTGATCACAAACACGCCTCACGTCATCATAATCCGCATCCGCGGTACACGCACCCGTCTCATCCCGGTCATCCCAGTTCTTCATAAAGATGCCGATCACATCATATCCGGCTTCTTTCAGCACTAGGGCTGCTACAGAAGAATCAACCCCACCTGACATTCCAATTACTACTCGCGGCACAACTACACCTCATCTCTATGCCGTGGCTGCTACAAATTGACTGTTGTAAAGTTCAGCATAAAATCCATTCTGGGCAAGTAACTCTGCATGAGTTCCCTGCTCAATAATCTCACCTTCGTTGATGACCAAGATCCGATCGGCGTCCAAAATCGTAGACAGACGGTGGGCAATGACAAAACTTGTCCGTCCTTCCATCAACTTCGCCATTGCAGCTTGAATTAAGCGTTCCGTCCGAGTATCAACAGAACTCGTTGCCTCATCAAGAATCAAGACTGTTGGATCCGCCAAAATGGCCCGGGCAATCGTCAAGAGCTGCCTTTGACCTTGGGATATGCTAGATGCATCCTCGGTTAGGACCGTCTCATAGCCTTGGGGCAAAGTACGGATGAAATGGTCAACGTGGGCTGCCTGAGCCGCTTGGATAATCTCCTCATCACTGGCTCCTTCACGCCCATAGGCAATGTTTTCTTTGATGGTTCCTTCAAAGAGCCATGTATCCTGGAGCACCATACCAAACATAGTCCGTAGGTTACTACGCTTAATTTTGAGAATATCATGACTATCAAAGGTGATGGTGCCTTCTTTGACATCATAAAATCGCATCAACAAGTTCACCAAGGTTGTTTTGCCTGCACCTGTTGGTCCCACAATTGCAATCAACTGACCTGGCTCCACCGCTAAATCCAGATTCTTAAGCACTGGTTTATCGTCCTCATAGCCAAAGGTTACGCCGTGGAAGCCAATGGCTCCCTGGGGTTTCTGAAGTACGATGGCATCTGCCCCATCAGCCGCTTCTTCCTCTTCATCGAGAAGGTCAAACACCCGCTCTGCCGCTGCCACTGTGGATTGGAGGACATTTACAATGCTAGCTAGTTGCGTAATTGGCATACCAAACTGTCTAGAGTATTGCATGAAGGCCTGGACATTCCCGATGGTAATGGTTCCCTGGGTGACAAAAACGCCACCTACAACCGCAATGACCACATAGCCAAGATTCCCAACAAAGCGAATCAAAGGCATAATCGTCCCTGACACAAACTGCGCCTTCCAGCCATTAACGTAGAGTTCTTCGTTCACTTCTTTAAAGGTCTCTTCCGCCTCATGCTCTAAACCATAGGCCTCTATGATGGTATGGCCTGTGAAGGATTCTTCTACATGACCATTGAGTTCACCTAAAATGTTCTGTTGACGTACAAAGAATTTCTGGGAACGGGACGCAATAAAGGCACTAAGACCAATGCTGAGAGGTAACATGCCGACAGTGAACAAGGTCAAAATGGGACTGATGGTGAGCATCATAATTGTAACACCAACAATTGTAATCAGGGAGGACATGGCCTCAATCACACTTTGTTGCAGACTCTGGCTAATGACATCCACATCATTGGTAAAGCGGCTCAGTGTGTCCCCATGGGAATGGGTATCATAGTACTTCAGCGGTAACCGAGCCAGCTTATGGTTTATATCTCTTCTCATATTATACACTGTTTTTTGCGCTACATGTACCATAACAATTTGCTGGATGTAGTTGAAGAGAGTGCTGAAAAGATAGGCTGTACCTAGCATTAGGAGGATCCGCCCTATGGCAGCAAAGTCTACCCCTGCCCCAGAAACACCCTGCATTCGAGGGAGGACCCCGTCAAAGAGGACAGTGGTTGCCTGGCCTAAGATCTTCGGACTTAGAATAGAGAACACAGTACCCAGGACTGTGGCCAGAAAGACCACAAGCAGGCTCCATCGATGGGGGCCCATGTAGCGTATTAAACGTTTCAGTGTACCGCGAAAATCCTTAGCTTTTTCCACTGGGCGGCCAATACCCCGGGGTCCAAAACCCCCACCCTGACCGCGTCGACCTGATTGTTTACTCAAGATACTGCCTCCTCTCCAAACTGTGAGGCTACGATTTCCTGATAAACCTCACAGTCTTCCAATAGGGATTTGTGCGTTCCTTGGCCCACGATTTTCCCTTCATCCAAGACAATAATTTGATCCGCGTGAACAATTGTGCTCACACGCTGAGCGACTACGATGATGGTAGCCTTGTCAGCGCTTGTTGCCAACTCGCTGCGCAAACGGGCATCTGTCTTGTAGTCGAGGGCCGAGAAGGTATCATCGAGGAGATATACTTGTGGTTTTCTCACCACCGCCCGGGCAATGGATAGCCTTTGTTTTTGGCCACCAGAGACATTGGTCCCGCTTTGGGCAATATAGCTGTCATAACCACCTTCGCGCTCAAGTATAAAGTCAGGGGCTTGAGCCACACGGGCCGCTTCTTGCACCTCAGCATCACTGGCGTTTTCTTTACCCCCCCGAATGTTTGAAGCAACTGTTCCCGAAAAGAGCATGGCTTGCTGGGGAACATAGCCTAGGCGTGAACGCAAGTCCTTTTGAGCCAACTCCCGAATATCCACGCCATCTAAGGTAATACGTCCGCTTTCTGGATCATAGAAACGGGGGATCAAATTCAAGATCGTGGACTTACCAGACCCTGTTCCACCCACAATAGCCGTGGTCTGACCAGGTTTTGCAGTAAAACTGATGTTACTTAGGACCGGTTCGGCAGCACCTGCGTAGCGGAAAGTCACGTCTTCAAAGCAAATGACGCCCTGACCGTCTTCGATCCGCTTGGGTTTTTCGGGGTCGACGACAGAAACATCTCCGTCTAAGACTTCTACAATCCGCTCCGCCGAGGCTGAGGCCCGAGGCAACATCACAAAAATGAAGGAGAGCATCATGACAGACATGAAGATCTGCATCGTGTACTGTAAAAAGGCCATCAAATCGCCCACCTGCATGGCACCGATGTCAATTCGTTTCGCTGCAAACCAGATAATTGCAATGTTGGTGACATTAACGAGCAAACCAAGGAGTGGCATCAAAGTTACCATCAGTCGGTTTACCCGGAGTGCTGTATCCGTAAGGTCACGGTTTGCGTCATCGAAACGGGCCTGTTCCTGCGTCCTGCGTTCAAAGGCTCGGATCACCCGAACCCCCACTAACTGTTCCCGCAAGACCAGGTTGAGCCGGTCCAATTTTTGTTGCAAACTCTTGAACAAGGGTATACCTTTTTTAATCACAACCCCAATCAAAAGGGTAATAATCGGAATGAGACCCAGAAGAATCAGAGCGAGTTTGGAGTCCTTCCTGACCACCATCAACACGCCACCAATGGCCATCAAGGGCGCCCGCATAGCCATGCGCATACCCATATGAAAGACCTGCTGCACTTGTTGTACATCATTGGTTGTCCGGGTAATCAAGGACGCCGTCCCGAAGGTATTAAAATCACGGGGCGAGAACTGGCCTACTTTACGAAAGATATCAAAACGCAAGTCTCTTCCAAAACGTGTTGAAGCTCTGGAAGCCAAGAAATTACCGGCAACTGCACATACCACGCCAGCTAGAGCCACGGCGAGCATAATAGCCCCCGTTCTCCAGATCAAGGGTATGTTTCCGGTAGCGATCCCTTGGTCTACGATGATACTCATCAAGTCCGGTAGCCTGAGGGTTGCCATAACTTCTAGGAATACTAGGATCGTGACGGCGATAATTGTAGCCCAATAAGGCGTAAAACGCGTCTTTAATCTCCACATTTCGTTGTTCCCCCATTCAAGGCATTTTGCCGCTCGTGCAAGAACTTACGCACCCTGCGGGTAATGCGGACCAACTCTTTCCCATCCTCGGGACCGAGGTAATCCATGATCTCTGCTACATTGTTAGCGAATCCTTCCTTCGCTTGCCGAACCAAAGCTAGACCTTCCTCGGTTGGTCGCACAAACACGACCCTACGATCCTCAGCATCATTGATCCGCTCCACAAGATGATGTTCCTCCAATGAGTTTACCAAGGTAGTCACAGCCGGACGGGTCAAACTTAGCATTTCCCCGAGTTCCGAAGGTTGAATCCCTGGACTGCCAGGCGGAAGATGATGATGGAGAAACATGAGGAGTACGAGAGCATTTTTGCGAATGGGCAAAGGATGCTCCTCATGCCAGACCTTGTATTGGCGTAGCCCATGGAGTATTTCAACAAATTCTATGACCAGATCGGAATCTGCCAATTCACTCACCTCTTTGTTTACAACGATAATAGTTAACGATGAAAACTATTCTATCTGACAACTATTCTCAGGTCAAGAAAAAAGCCGGGTTGCCCCAGCTTTTTACTTTATTGTAACACCACTCGATGATAGACCTTCTTTCCTTTACGAATGATTAATTCATCAGAGGAAAAATCCTTTGTTGTAACCTGATAATCGATGTCGGAAACCCGCTCATCGCCTAAGGCTACTCCTCCTTGTTGCACGAGACGTCTGCCCTCGCTTCGGCTTGTGGCCAGACCTGTTTCGGTCAGCAAAGCCAAAATGGACATCCCAGGTTCAAAGTCTGTCCGAGGCAGGGTGGTGGAAGGCATGTTTTCATCGACCCCACCACCAAAGAGTGCTTTGGCGGTAGCCTCTGCTTTTCGAGCCTCTTCTTCACCATGGACAAACTTGGTCACTTCAAAGGCCAAGACTTCCTTGGCTTGATTGATGGCAGAACCTTCTAGGGCCCCGAGGCGTCTCACTTCGTCCATGGGCAGGAAGGTCAAGAGAGCTAGCATTCTTTCGACATCCGCGTCATCGACATTTCTCAGGTATTGATAAAAATCATAGGGACTCGTCAAATCACTGTCAAGCCAGATCGTGCCAGCCTCGGTTTTGCCCATTTTCGTGCCAGCACTCGTGGTTAACAGCCGCAGGGTCAGGCCAAAAACGGGCGCCCCTTCTACTTTCCGCACTAACTCATACCCACCGATGATATTGGACCACTGATCATTGCCCCCCATTTGCAGACGGCAGTTGTAGCGGCGGAAGAGTTCCAAGTAGTCGTAAGACTGGACCAAAAGGTAACCGAACTCTAGGAAGGTCAGGCCAGAATCGAGTCTCGATCTATAGGTCTCCATGGTCAGCATGCGATTGACGGAGAAGTGACGTCCAATCTCCCGCATAAAATCCATGAAATTCAGGTCTAGGAGCCAATTGGCATTGTTCTCTAAAATGGCGGAACCATCATCAAAGTTCACGAACCTCGAGAACTGTTCGCGGAAACTTGCCACATTGGCGTCAATCGTCTCTGGAGTCAGCATTTGCCGCATATCACTTTTTCCCGAGGGATCGCCAATCATGGTCGTTCCACCGCCCAAAAGAAAGATGGGACGGTGTCCAGCCCGATAGAGATGTAACATACTCATGAGTGGAATCAA
>JAAYOK010000192.1 GCA_012520355.1 Bacillota bacterium
ATGGTGTCTTTGGCATGAGGCCTACCTATGGAAGGGTGGCCAATGATGGTGAGGCGCCCTATTGTGCAAGCATGGATGTCTTAGGCTATGTGGCTAAAGATGTGGATGTATTCGTCAAGATATCGGAAGTGTTGCTCGGTGAGGACAAACGGGAGGTAGAGTTTAAACGTTTGTACATTGCTAGAGATTGTTTCGATACCGTTGACCCCGAAGTAAGAGATGCACTTATGCCAGTGGTAGATCAGGTCTGTAGGAATCTAGAACAGTCTAAGGAAGTAGACGTTGCGAGCGATGGGCTGGAGTCGTGGGTTGAGGTTTTTCGGTATGTCCAAGGTTATGAAGTTTGGCAAAGCTATGGAGGGTGGATCAATAAGTATCGGCCCTTCATCAATCGGGGACCGAAAGAGCGATTGGAATGGGCTGCCCAGATTTCCCATCAGGAGTACGCCAAGGCAGAGGCAAGACGTCAAGAACTGATCTCCTACTTTAGAGACTTTTTAGCCGATGATACGGTTTTGGTCTTGCCTACGGCTGCTTCGATAGCGCCCTTGAGAACGGCTAGTCTGGAAGATATTAACCGTACGAGGAGCCAATCTTCCAGTCTGCTATGTATTTCTCCCCTTACAGGTGCACCGCAAGTGACTGTGCCTTTTGCAACACTTCAGGGTATGCCCTTAGGTCTGTCCTTCATTAGTGCCGAGGGGACAGACATGGAGCTCGTCCGATTTGTAGGGCGAATGGCCAGTCATTATCGGGAAGGGAATAGTATGAGTAAATAGATCTCGGGTATCTCTTTAAAAGAGGCAGGAAAAAGAGGCCTCACTCCCAAAGTGTTAAGTTGACAACAAAGACACAGAAGGAGAAGGCCTCAAAATGATATCAGTATTAGTGGAAAAGGTTATCCAGGGAGAGCTAAATTTCAAGAAACTAGAAGAATTACTTTGGAAATCGTCTCTCGAATTGTTTCGACATGGCATGGTTGAAGTCCTTGAACAATTAGATGAAAAACTAATGGAAAATCGCGATAAGAGTCGATTCAAGAACAAAGAAAAGAACCCCCGGTCAATCCAGACATTAGTTGGTGGCGTTGACTTCGAACGACGGTATTATTGGGATGCTGAGGAGAACCGATGGACATATCTGCTCGATGAGATGCTTGAACTAGAAGCAGAGAAGACAATTGGTCCAGGCCTACTCCAATTAGCTGTGACTTGGGCGACAAAGGGACCTTCTTACCGTGATTCAAGAGATCGACTAACAGATCTCTATGGAGCTCAAGTACTGAGCCATGAAGCTATTCGCAAAGCCTTGCTTGAAGTAGGTGCCTCCTGTGAACGTGCGCAACAAAACAAAATTGTGGCGGAAGAAGGCAGAAGAGAAGTAAAAGCTCTATTCATCGAAGTCGACGGTTTTAGTGCTCGCTTCCAGAAGAACAAGCTGCTCAAACGCAAAAACGAACGACACGAAGTGAAGATGGCCGTGATTCACGAAGGTTGGACTCCAAGGCATAATGGCGAAAAAACCGATTACAAACTAGTCAACCCAACATATGTGGCCAACTTGAAGCCTGCCGAAGATTTTTGGGAACAGATTCGTGGTATCATTCATGCTAAGTATCGCAACGCCGACAGCATACCCGTTATCACTAATGGTGATGGGGCAAATTGGATTCGCCATGGTGCTACATCCTTTGCCAAGGGAATGTACCAGTACGACCGTTTTCATGTTAGTAGAGACTTGCGTCAGGCTTTAAGCCATGATAAGGAAGCGTTGCGCAAGGCAAATAAAGCATTAAAGAACGATGACATCGGCTCCCTCGCTATCATCGTTACAGAGGCGATGCTGGTTTGCAGAGACGAGGGGCAGAAGGAGAAACTGAGCAATTTTAACGATCTTCTCATTGAGGATCAAGACTACATAGTGGACTACCGGACTCGATTGCGTAAACAGGGATTTGAAGTGCCCGCTGAATGGCGAGGCCTAGGGGCAGCAGAATCGAATGTAAATAAGTTCAAGAATCGCACCGCGAAGCGTGGCAGGGCATGGTCCCCAGAGGGCCTTGGGGCGATTCTGACGACTCTAACTCATCTTTTCGAAGGCACGCTTCATCAGAGCATATCTCGAACCCTAGGCGAGGCAGTGGAGTGGCTCTTGGATGAGGTAACTGTTGGAGTGGGTCACATCACGAAACGAACCCAAAGCACCTCAACGGGCGTAAAACGAGGAAGCCTGCCAGCAGCCAGCCATGGGACCCAGGGGTTCTCTAAGTTGTTCAACAGAATTCACTTTGTTGATGTAAGCTAAAACGGCTTAAGATAGGCATTATGCGGGTACATGGGATTCGTGTTCTCAATTTCGGTCCATGAGACCCTGACCCTTCACAACTCCATCACCCGAACGAGAGTTGGCGTTTTGCAGAAGGATTTTCGAGAAAAGTCTGGCCTTAATCGCTTTGGGAGTTTACGAGTACCCGATACTACTTGACACAGTCGGTCAGCTTATCAGTCTTGACACTTAAGGTGATGTTCAGTATAATTATTTTGTCGTGCTAGACGGGGAGGTAGCGGTGCCCTGTACCCGCAATCCGCTGTAGCGGGGTCGAA
>JAAYOK010000016.1 GCA_012520355.1 Bacillota bacterium
CCCGAGGTTTTACTTCAGGAGGCCACCAAACTCGCCCAGGAGTTGGCCCAGAAGTCAGGTCCGATTTTAGCCATCGCCAAACAGGCCATTGCAGCTTCAGGAACGGGTGTGAAGGAGAGCCATGGCGAAACAGAAGCTCGTTTCTTTGCCCAGTGCTTTGAGACGGAGGATGGTTTGGAAGGTCTCCAAGCCTTTGTGGAAAAACGGGCTCCGCTCTTCAAAGATCGCTAACAGATTCTGGGGCTAGAGCGGTTGACAGAAAGTGTTTTCTTTGCATATAATGGGCTTAATCTATTTTGCAGTGGATTTGATGGGGAGAGTAACTGGGCAGCCAATCACGCAGAGAGGAATACAGTTGGTGAGAGTATTCTGTGATGAGCCAAGTGAAGTGCACCCCTGATCCTCCAATGGGAACGCACTTGCCTTGATGCAGGTGACAAGTAGCTGAGGACGGGTGGCCCGTTATAGCCTTTGAGTGTCAGCTGGAGCTGTCTAGGTATGGCTTCGTAGCTGAAAACAGAGTGGAACCGCGACCCTCGTCTCTGTACTTGAGACGAGGGTTTTTTTTGCTAGGAGGCGAGTTAGATGACAAAAATCCAAGTGTACAATACCATGACCCAAAAGAAGGAAGAGTTTGTACCCCGGGAACCAGGCAAGATGAGTGTCTATGTTTGCGGTGTGACCCCCTACTCTGATACCCATCTAGGCCACGCCAGGCCCAGCGTTATCTGGGATGTGATCAAGCGCTTTTTCCGGCTCATGGGCTATGAGACTTTCCACGTACAAAACTTCACTGATGTGGATGATAAGATTATCCAGCGCTCGTTAGACGAGGGTGTTCCGGCTTTGGAGATCTCGAAACGGTATATCGCCGAGTATCTGGCCAGTATGGACGCCTTAGGCGTGGAACGGGCCGATATATATCCCAAGGTTTCGGAGCATATGGACGAAATCATTGAACTTGTGGATAAACTCGTGGAGACAGACCATGCCTACCGCGCCAATGGTGATGTCTTTTTCCGTGTTGCTTCGTTCCCGGAATACGGTAAGTTAAGCAAGCAAAAACTAGAGGAGCTACGGCAAGGGACCCGCTTTGAGGTGGATCCAGCCAAACGGGATGCAGTGGATTTTGCTCTTTGGAAATCGGCGAAACCTGGGGAGCCTGCTTGGGAAAGTCCCTGGGGCGAAGGGCGCCCTGGTTGGCATATCGAATGCTCCGCCATGAGCTTGAAATATCTTGGGGAAGCCTTCGACTTTCACGGGGGCGGCAATGATCTAATTTTCCCCCATCACGAAAACGAGATTGCCCAATCTGAAGCAGCTACAGGTAGTCCCTTAGCTCGCTACTGGGTTCATAATGGCATGCTGAATCTGAAGGATGCCAAGATGTCAAAGTCTATTGGTAACGTCATTTCCGTAAAGGAGATGATTAGGCGTTACCCCAAGGAACTCTTACGTTTTTACTTGCTTTCAACCCACTATCGTTCTGCCCTAGAGTTTTACGATGGCAAGCTAGAAGAAGTTGCCAAGGGCTGGGTCCGGCTCAATGATGCTTACCGGGCTTTGCAGGCTGATTTGAAACAGGCGACACCAGGTGATTCCAGCCTTGATCAGGAAACACTGAAAGCGCTGGACAAATTGGAGACTGATCTGATATCTGCCCTAGCAGACGACTTCAACACGGCCATGGCCTTTGGAGTGCTGTTTGAGGTGGTGCGGGAGATCAATGGTTACAAACATCAACAAGGACAAAGCCAAGCTGTTCTGGAAAAGGCCTTTGATCTGCTAGGGCGCTTTGGCGGCGATATTTTTGGTGTGCTCCAAGAGGGAAAGGTTCAAGATGATAGTCTAGCTGAGTCCTTACTCGATCTCTTACTGGGCTTACGCCAAGAGTTGAGAAAGCAAAAGAACTTTGCCTTGTCGGACCAGATTCGCGACCAATTGGCTGATCTTGGTGTAACAATTGAAGATACGCCCCAAGGGCCTAGATGGAAGGTGTAAGTGATTGTTTGTGGACCCGAATGTGAAGGTGCGAGAACTCCCACCCCTTGTCCTAGCTTATGTGGGCGATGCCGTCTATGAGCTCTATATTCGGACGAAACTAGCGACCCATCCAGGGAAAATGCATCAATTGCATAAAATGGCCGTCAAGTATGTGCAGGCCTCTCGTCAAGCGGAGATCGTCCATTTGTGGGAGCCTGAGCTCACCGAGGACGAAAAGGATGTAGTACGGCGAGGGAGAAATGCTAAAGGTGGGATCTCTAATCGCGGTGATGTTGTGGAGTATCGGCATAGTACAGGTTTTGAAGCACTGATTGGCTACTTGTACTTGACGGAGCAGAAGGAGCGTCTAGAAGAGCTCCTCGGCACCATTGATCCTACCAAAGATGTTCTAGGAGGCTGAGTATGCAGGTATTAAATAGTGGATTTGTTCGCTTAGTCGAGAGCATGGGTGGTGATTCCGCTGTTATTCGGAACGCGCGTCGCTGCTGGCGGAGCGAAGCGAAAACAGAAAACGCGGATCGCCAGCTCTTGCGACATTTGCTCAAGGCTGGACATAAAACCCCCTTTGAAGCCATGGTTTTCACCTTTGACGTTAAGACCCCGCTTTTTGTGGCGCGCCAATGGTTTAGGCACCGGATTGGTTCCTATAACGAAGAATCCCTTCGCTATTGCATTGCTCTGCGGGACTACTTTATTCCCGAGGGTTTGGAAGGGGATGTTTTGGACGCGTGGATCAGACACAATGAGACGGCCTTTGACTTCTATGAAGAACTTGTTTCAGGGAATGGAGCTGCGAAGATGGTCAAAGAGCAAGCTCGCAGCATTCTGCCCATCGGTATCTACACCAATTTCTACTGGACCGTCAACGGAAGTGCCCTCATGAACTTTTTGCAGCTACGTCTTGATAGGCATGCCCAGTATGAAATTCGCTGCTATGCAGAGGCTATTTTGGAGCTGGTCAAGGACGTGGCCCCCATCTCCTTTGGCGAGTTTGAAAGGGAGGTATTGAACATCGGTGGGTGATGTAGTGGGACGTCAAGTTGTTCTGGAAGCACTCCGTTCGGGTCGTGAGATTAACAAGATCCTAGTGGCAAAGGGGCCACGGCAAGGGTCCATTCGGGAGATCCTAGCGATTGCCAAGGAGCAGGGTATTGTGGTGCAAGAAGTGGAGCGCTCGATCCTCGATAAGCTTTCTGAAGGAGCCAACCATCAAGGGGTGTTGGCTCAAATGTCCGGTGTCTCCTATGTGGAACTGGAAGACCTTCTGTCGAGGCAGGGGAAGTCCGATTGGGCTCCATTTCTGATCCTTTTAGATGGAATTCAGGACCCCCACAATCTAGGCTCCATTTTGCGTAGTGGGGAAGCCATGGGGATTGACGGAGTGATTATTCCCAAGCGGCGGGCCGTACCTGTAACCCAGACGGTCATGAAGGCGTCAGCTGGTGCAGCCAACTATGTTCCTGTTTGCCGCGTTGGTAATGTGGCTACTACCATCGATATCCTGAAGAAGGCTGGTTACTGGATCGTTGGTGCAGATATGGCAGGAGACAGCTGCTTTTCCCAGGACTTAACAGGGCCCATTGCTCTGGTCATCGGAAGTGAAGGTTCCGGGTTAAGCCGTCTTGTGAAAGAAAAGTGTGACTTCCTATCCTCCGTCCCCATGCGGGGTGCCATCAATTCGCTGAACGCTTCGGTCGCTGCAGCTCTGCTCATGTTTGAAGTTTTGCGGCAACGGAGTCTGTCTTGACCCTGTCTAGACCTTAGTGTATAATAGATTTGTGCCATTGGGACAAACTGTTTGAGGCAACACTTGGGGTGGAGGCGATCGATGGTGAGTGCTAATGCACCAAAGAAGTATTATGATATGTACGAGAGCTTGAGTGATGAAGAAATTGTGCAACTCGCCAGAGATGCAAGTGATCAGGCACTAGAGCACTTAATCAACAAATACAAGAACTTTGTTCGGGCTAAGGCACGGTCTTATTTTTTAATTGGGGCCGATCGAGAAGATATCATTCAGGAAGGCATGATCGGTCTTTACAAAGCGATTCGAGACTTTCGCCCCGATAAACTTGCTTCCTTTAGAGCCTTTGCTGAACTCTGTATTACCCGTCAGATCATTACGGCGATTAAGACTGCAACTCGTCAAAAGCACATTCCTCTAAACTCCTATGTGTCGCTGAACAAACCCATTTACGATGAAGAATCTGATCGTACGCTCCTCGATGTAATTTCAGGCTCAAAGGTAACCGATCCAGAAGAATTGGTGATCAGCCGTGAGGAGTTTGTGGATATTGAGAGTAAGATGGTAGAGTTTCTCAGTGAACTCGAGTGGCAAGTTCTCATGTACTATCTTGAAGGCAAGAGCTATCAGGAGATCGCTGATGAACTTGGGCGTCATGTGAAATCGATTGATAACGCCTTGCAGAGGGTGAAGCGTAAGTTAGAACGCTATTTAGAGAAGCGAGAAAGCATCCAATAAAAAATGTTGCTGAAAAGCTGCTGAAAAGCTGTTGACAAAGGTGGATTTGCTTGCTATACTTCTAGTTGTTGCGCCGGTGTAGCTCAATTGGCAGAGCACTCGACTTGTAATCGAGAGGTTGTGGATTCGATTTCCTCCACCGGCTCCATAAGGTCATAGTTTTGCGTGGAGGGATACCCAAGTTGGCCAAAGGGGGCAGACTGTAAATCTGTTGGCGACGCCTTCGAAGGTTCGAATCCTTCTCCCTCCACCATTTTAATAAAAACCGCGGGGTGGAGCAGTCTGGTAGCTCGTCGGGCTCATAACCCGAAGGTTGTCGGTTCAAATCCGGCCCCCGCAACCATTTTTTCTTCAAGTAGCCGTCAGAGAGACTCTGGTGGTTTTTTTGTCGCAAGAGAACCAGACAAGCAACGGACTAGAGCAAAATGTGTGGTCCATTGGATGCAACCCCCATACTATGGAGTAGTAACAAGGTAGGGGGCTCTGGCCATGGTGGCATTCATCCTCGCTCTAGCAATTACATATCTTTTTCTAGGTTGGTTACCCTTGTGGTTGGTGTGGCCGGGAGGGGTTTTGCTTGCCGTCTATATGGTAACAATACAGGCGAGATCGAAAGGTGTCACCATTCGTGATGAACAAATACTTGCGGTCTTAGTCGGCTCTTGGCTGGTAGTTTATTATGGAATGTGCCTTTTCTTAGCACCATAGAAGGACTTTTGTGGGGTTTGACGAATCTGTCTTGTGATCTTGGATGATTTGCTGTCAAATCACCCTGAGTAATGTTTTCCGGGAGGAGTGGAAGTTCAAAATGGCAAAACAAAAGTTTGAAAGAACCAAACCACACGTAAACGTGGGTACTGTAGGTCACGTTGACCATGGTAAGACAACGACAACTGCAGCGATTACAATGCTCTTGGGTCGTGGCAAAGACG
>JAAYOK010000193.1 GCA_012520355.1 Bacillota bacterium
ATTGCAGGGTATGAGGGAGTCCTTGGTATCCATGATTTGATCATCCATGACTACGGTCCTGATCGCCGCTACGTTAGTGCTCATGTGGAAATGCCATCGGATTGGGATCCCCTGGTCACCCATGAGATCATTGATGGAATTGAACGAGACCTTCTAGAAAATGACAGGATTCACCTAATCATCCACTATGATCCTGTTGTGATGGATTAATCGTCAACGTCCAGGTTTGACCTGGGCGTTTTTTTATGTCTTTGTAAACTTCGGCGTCTTGCTCGAATTGATGAAAAAAGCTACCTGAAAAAAACGCCAAAAACACCGCCGTACAGGTTAGAAATTGATTAGGTTGAGGTATCTTGTCTACGAAACTCGTATCTTCTTACGATATTAAGCAGGAATAATGGACAATGCGTAGAATTAACATCTACAGATGAGCACGAAAATATCAAAAAGGAGTGTTGAAATGGTTAGAAGAAGTATGTTTGTTACCTTAGCACTACTCGTCGTATTGGCGTTTAGTGCGGTTGCAGGGGCCAATAATGATACCCTTGTGATTGGCTCCGGAGCAGAAGCAGTAGGATTGGATCCTAGACTGGAAACTGACGTCCCGTCCTTTGAGCGCATTAACCTGATTAATCAGGCCTTGGTACAGTTCGCAACGAACATGGAACTCGAGCCTGCACTAGCCACTGAGTGGACTGTGAGCGACGATACCATGACCCTTTGGTTTAAGTTGCGCGAAGGTGTAAAATGGCACGACGGAGTTCCATTTACTGCTGAAGACGTAAAGTATACCTATGAGTGGGTTCTCAATCCTGCAAATGGTGCACTCAATATGGGCCTTTATGCTGATATCGACGAAATCGAAATTGTCAACGATTACGAGGTTATTTTCCGTCTAAAACAGCCTAACGCGTTCCTGATGAACAACATTGCTCGTATGCCAATTACCCCAAAACATGATGGTGATCGTGTAGATTTCCGTCAAAGCCCAATTGGCACAGGTCCTTACAAGTTCGTTTCTTGGACCCGTGACGATCGCCTTGTCTTGGTGGAAAATGAAGAGTATTGGGGCGGAAGACCAAACATTCCTAACGTAATCTTCAGGGCCATTCCAGAAAACTCGACCCGCCTCCTAGCCTTTGAAGCAGGCGAAATTGACATTTATCAAGGTGGAGTGGTTGCACAAGAAATTGGTCGCCTCGAAGCTGACCCCAAGTATGTTGTGCAAAGAACACCTGGTACAGGCTATACGTACCTAGGTTTCAACACCAAAGTTGGTCCTCTAGCTGATGTACGTGTACGTCAAGCAGTGAGCTATCTCATTCACCGTGAAGGTATTGTACGCAATGTCTTAAACGGCATTGGAACACCTGGTATTGGTCCTGTATCCATGTCGCTACCTTGGTTCAATGAAAGCGTAGTTCGCTACGACTATAATCCTGAGAAAGCTAAGGAACTATTGAGAGAAGCAGGTTATGAGCCTGGCTCCATCAACCTAAGACTCTATACAAACGAGAACCCTGATCGTATGCGGATTGCAGAAATTCTGCAATATGAGTGCATGCAAGCTGGCATCAATGTTGAAGTCATTATTGAAGAGTGGGGTGCCTACCTCGCCAGAGTTCAAGAAACCGATGACTTTGATATCTTCATCCTTGGCTGGTCTGGTCAGCTCGATCCTGATCGTGCTATGATTCGTCAGTTCCACACCAATGGATCGAACAACTACGGCAAGTATTCGAACGAGCGTGTAGACTATCTACTCGACCTCGGCCGTACAGTTCCTCAAGAATCGCAAGAGTCCATTGACATCTATCGCGAGGCTCAGGAAATCGTAGTACGTGAGGTACCTTATGGCTTCATTAACTACACCGAAGAAGTCGGACTCCACCATCCATACATTGGCAACTGGGAAGTTCACCCCTACGGTGCAGCAGCCTGGCAAGATGCCCACTTGATGACGAAAAACAAGTAGTACTCGCTTGAGAAAATCGAAGTAGGATGTATTTTCCGTAGGATGCCAGGTGTATTCATACGCCTGGTATCCTCGGTTTAACAAAGGAGTGGGTTATCTCGATGTTTCGCTACATTGTTCGACGCCTCATCCAAATGATACCACTTTTAAACGGTGTTTCCATCATCGTCTTTCTTCTAGGTCATCTTGCTCCTGGTGACCCAGTTCGTATGCTCTTGGGGGAAGAGGCGACGCAAGAGGATGTGGAGCGGCTCCATGCTGTCTATGGTTTTGATCAGCCACTACCAGTGCAATATTTCCGCTGGTTCAGCAGGGCTATCCGAGGGGATCTAGGCGTTTCTATTCGACAATCGATACCTGTCAGTAAGTTGATTTTTGAACGATTAGGTGCCACCGTGGAGTTGGCCGTGGTTTCCGTCTTTATAGCTGTGTTATTAGGGATCCCCTTAGGCCTGTTTGCCTCCACGCGGCGCGGCAGCATCTGGGATTACATTACGATGGTCATATCTTTACTTGGTGTGTCCATGCCCGGTTTTTGGTTAGGCCTTGTACTTTTATCCTATGTGGCTTTACACGTCAGTTGGTTACCTATGTTCGGTCGTGATGTCTCTATTATGACTGGATTGGTGACGTTGGTCACAAAGTTTCGGGCAGATGATTTAATCAATGCTTTCCGCTTCATTTTGCTTCCAGCCTTGGCACTAGGGACGAGTATGATGGCTATTATCGCTCGGCTGACTCGTTCGAGTATGCTGGAAGTCTTAAGTAAGGATTATATTCGTACAGCGCAGGCCAAAGGATTGAAAAAGAGTGTTGTTGTGGTCAAACATGCTCTGCGTAATGCCTTGAAGCCAGTGATTACCATGGTGGGAATCCAATTTGGCGCGATGCTGGGAGGAGCTGTGGTGACGGAGACCGTCTTTGCCTGGCCAGGTGTGGGACGACTCGTCATTAATGCCATCACCCAGCGCGACTTTCCCCTGGTGCAAGGCGGGGTCTTGATGATGGCACTCATTTTCACCGTCGTTAACCTGTTGGTGGATGTGTGTTACGCGCTGGTGAATCCTAGGATTCGGTATGAATGAGGAGGCCTAGACGATGAAGTATTTGTTACGAAGCAAAAGTGCTATGACCGGAGTTATTTTGATTGGTATCCTAATCCTGGTGGCCATCTTTGCTGATATCTTAGCTCCCCACGATCCTTATACTATGGATATTTGGAATAGCTACCGAGCCCCGGAAGGTGTAGGGGGCACGTATATTCTCGGAACGGACGATATGGGGCGAGATGTTCTCAGCCGGATTCTGGTTGGTTCTAGAGTTTCGCTCTTAATCGCTGTAACCGCGACGGGAGTATCCTTGATATTCGGTGTTGTCTTAGGTGCGATAGCAGGTTATGTTGGTGGTGTTATTGACACCATCATCATGCGGATTATGGACTTGATTCTGGCGTTTCCCTCGATTCTCCTGGCCATCGCCATTGTGGCCACCATGGGTCCGGGCGTAATCAATGCTATGTTTGCGGTGGCCATTGTGCGGATTCCGGCCATGACTAGGGTCACCCGAAGTATGGTTTTGGGCCTCAAGGAAGAAGAGTTTGTCATGGCGGGTACTGCCTTAGGCCTCACCAATCGCAGAATCTTGTTCCGCCATATTCTCATTAACAGTTTTGCACCCATTTTGGTTGTAGCTTCTTTGAACATGGGAACGGCCATCACCACTGAGGCCACACTGAGTTTCCTGGGCTTAGGAGCCCAACCCCCAGTGATTAGCTGGGGACGCATGCTGGCACTGGGTAGAGAAGCCATTCGGACCGCTCCACATCTGACGCTTTATCCTGGTCTTGCCATTGTCTTTACGGTTCTAGGCTTTAACCTTTTAGGCGATGGACTCAGGGATATTGGCGATCCAGCGCTCCGTGGACAAAAATAGACGTGACTGAAAACCATGAATAAGAAGCCCTCGATGAGGGCTTCTTATTGTATCCGTTTACTTCAAGGACACTTCTTGATACGATAATAGGGACATAAGGTAAACAGAACGAAGGATGGCAGAGGCATGAAAAAACTTGTCGTTGGAATATTGGCTCACGTTGATGCAGGAAAGACCACATTATCAGAGAGCATGTTGTATGTAAGTGGTAAGACCCAGCGACTTGG
>JAAYOK010000194.1 GCA_012520355.1 Bacillota bacterium
CGACTTGATAGTCTACAAGGGGTACTTTCCATGTCCATTGGCCGTTCTTTAGATCATGGAGTAAAAAGAGCTGTTTCCCACGATGGGAAGGTAGCTCGAACTGTGTATAAGGTGCTTGCTCGAAGTACAGGGGCTACGCTTGTACGGGCTCGTCTTAAAAGCGGCCGTACGCATCAAATCCGTGTTCACTTTGCCGAGCTCGGACATCCCTTATTAGGTGATCCCCTCTATAGTGAGGCCAGGCCTGAGATTATCGGGCAAGCGCTACATGCGTGGCGTTTGGAATTTACGCATCCCAGAACAGAGCAACGACATAGTATTACCGCACCGATGCCAGAAGCAATGTTGAACTTGTGGAAAATGTACTGGAAGGAGCAGTAAGCCATGTTGGAAGTCAATAAGAAGATCTTGTGGAAGGGGACCAAAACAGGCCTGGAGACGACCTGGGAGCTCGGTAAGGTCATCGTGCCAACGGCGATGCTGGTGGCCATGTTTCGTGCCAGTGGGCTTTTGGATAGTGTCACTGCATTCTTTGCGCCGTACATGGGTTTCTTTGGTCTGTCGGGAGAGGCGGCCATTGTACTTTTTAGCGGCTTCTTTGTCAATCTGTACGCCGCTGCAGGTAGTATCATGGCACTTCATCTGACCATCAAGGAAATCACCATTTGCTCCGTCATGCTAGTTTTTTGCCATTCTCTCCTCGTAGAACTACCCATCAGTCAAAAGGCAGGTAGTCCCATGGGTTACATTTTCCTGATTCGCCTGGTGTGCTCCTTGGCGGTGGGTTGGCTTCTGGGGGTGGTCTTACCATGATGATCCTTTGGGAAGGATTATGGCAAGGTTTGCGTGGGCTCTGGACGGTGGCATTGGTTGTCATCCCCCTGATGATTGTCTTGGAGATTGTGGAGGCCAATGGGATCTTGCAGCGGATCAATCGGTGGATGGCCAAACCGTTTCGGATCATTGGCTTGAGTGAAGAAGGGGCCTTTCCTGTGGTGGTAGCCGGTTTTTTTGGCATCACCTACGGTTCTGGGGTGATTATCAATCATGTACGCACAGGGAAGATAGGGCCGAAGGAGGCCCGAGTTGTCGGGACCTTTATGGCCCTAGCCCATGCCCTAATCGAAGATACGATCATTTTCTGGGTCCTGGGTGCACCCTTGTTCTTGCTGGTCGTACCCCGAGTCTTGCTGGCGTATATTATGTCCTATGTCGTCTATCGGCTCTTTTCTGGACTCGATTCAGCCCACGGGGATGATCTGAAGACTTTGAATTAGCCACTGGGTCGTGCCTGGCGTTAGCCCTAGATAGAGAAGGAATGTTGTGGTTTCGCTCTGAGGCACGAGCAGGGTTACGGTAAATGGGTCTACTGTTTCCTCCGTAAGCGTGACAGTCCACATCTCAGCCCCATTGAGACTGAGGAGGAACTCGGCAATCTCCTCTTGTCCCTGGGCAATGCCTGGCTCGATGGCCTGAAGGATCTGGTCTCTCTGTTTTGTCTGGACAAAGAGGCGTAGATCTTCAGCGAAGCGCTGGACCGATACGAAGAGTTCCTCAGGCATTTGCGCTCCTTGGGGCGTCATTTGGAAACTCTGCAACTCCAGTCGTCCGCCGCTTTCTTGCCAGAGAACAGAAGCCTGGTAACGATTACCGCGCCCCGTTTTGAAGATGACGGTAAAGGGATCTTTGAGTTCACTAGTAACCGAACCCTGGGATGGTGGGATACTTGCGAGATATCTAGCGAGCCCCGTATCCTTTAGGGCAGGGCTCAATAAGGCTTCAATCTCCGTAGCATTTCTCTGATTCATGGCATTTGTCAACCGCGCAAGTTGCATTTGTAGCCTGGATGTGAACTCGTCCATGACAGGAACAATAGGCTGCACGTCTCCGGCCTCATCTGCGCTATGATCTCGAACCAAGAGTGATGGGTACATGGGTAGTTGACTAGGCCAATCGACGATCTCCCAGTTTTCTGGTAGATTGACGCTGATGGCTGCTTCCTCCACGGGGAAGGAAAACTCAGGGAACCAGAGGGTGTTTCGATCCAGTAGCAAGGTGGAACCCTCCAGATCGAGGAATCCTTCATAGGCAAGGCTGAGAACCTGTGGTCGGACTTGCCTTAAAGACATGGAGACCATGGTACCGTGTTGACTGCGCTCTACATTATACTCCCAGAGCTCATCAGCCCAGAGTTCTGTAATCTGAACACCAGGAAAGAGCATAAAGGACGGCGAGGCGATGGCAGGGTGTATTGCCACTTCCGCCTGTACCCGCAAAAAGCCGCTTTCTGGGACGAAAAAAACCTGAACTTCAGCACTTGAATTTCCTCCCAAGAGTAGGAGCAATAGAACAATTAGCAATCCCCTTTTCATGACTCTATCCCCTCGGAATGTACGAAATGGTAATGCATGGTGCGGTGAGGTATCCCCGCATCGAGAAACTCTGGGCCCTCGCCCCGAAACCCTAATCGCTCATAGAAACCTTCGGCCCGGACTTGAGCTCCCAGTGAAATCTCGTCCAGCCCAGCCTCTTGGGCCTTTGTCACCATCAGGCGAATTAATCCACTGCCTAGTCCAAGACCGCGAAACCCTTGCAGCACAGCGACTCTCCCGATGATACCTCTCTTGCCACAAGTCACAAGTCGCCCGGTACCCACCAAAGCGTCCTCAGAAAAGACACCAAAATGCTGGGCTGTAAGATCCCAGCTATCATGTTCCTCCTCTAAAGGGACCTTTTGCTCTTCCACAAAAACCTCCAGGCGAATCCGCAAAGCCTGTGTAAACTCATGGTATCTCAGTTCTCTATATGTAATCGACAAGGGCTAACCTCCTTGTAGTGATCCTATCTGTATGTTTTGTCTTTTCTATTGAAATACCTGCCTCAACTTGCTATAATAAATACTGTGCACAAAGTGTGCTCAATACGTTGGGGAGGTCTTAGATGCATCCATACATAGAATATGTCAACCCCCATTTAGGCCGTCTCATAACAGAAATTGGCCTGAACAAGCGGTTCCTACGAGGAACTGGAGTCCATCTTTATGACGACGAAGAACAGGAGTACCTCGATTGCATTGCCGCTTATGGAGCACTACCCTTTGGTTATAATCCACCGGAAATTTGGCAAGCAATCCAGGAAGTAAAGTTACGCCAAGAGCCCAGCTTTGTTCAGCCGTCTTTATTAGAAGCGTCAGGGCAGCTTGCTGCAGCCTTAGTTAAAGTGGCACCCGCTGGATTGAAGTATGTGACCTTCGCCAATAGCGGGGCTGAGGCAGTGGAAGCAGCGTTCAAGCTCTGCCGAGCCAAAACGGGCAAGAGAGTGATTCTATCCACGCACAATAGTTTTCATGGTAAGACTCTGGGCGCCTTATCTGCTACAGGTAACGAGCATTACCAAAAGGCCTTTGGAGCCCCCACGGAAGGTTTCTCCCATATACCCTATGGTGATGTGGACGCTTTAGAACGTTATCTCAGAGAGGCGTCCCAGGAAACAGCCGCCTTTATTGTTGAACCCATCCAAGGTGAGGGCGGAATTGTGGAACCTCCCCCAGGCTACTTGAGAGCAGTTCAGGAACTCTGCGAACAACATGGTGTGTTAACGATTTTTGATGAAATCCAAACTGGATTAGGGCGAACGGGTACCATATTTGCCTCGGAACGAGAGGACGTCACCCCTGATTGTCTAGTGATTGCCAAGGCACTAGGGGGAGGTTTAGTTCCCATCGGGGCTATACTATGTAAGGACGATGTGTACACAGAAGACTTTGGCTTAAAGCATTCGTCCACCTTTGCCGGAAATACGTTGGCCGCTCGGGTAGGACTTGCTGTCTTAAATCTTCTGACCCGGGATCAAAGTTCATTACTCCAAGAAGTGAGGCGGAAGGGAAGCAGACTCAAAGCTGGTTTAGAGGATGTGGCCAGGCGTCACCAGACGATCATCAAAAAGATCAGGGGACAGGGATTGATGCTGGGGATTGAGTTTGTGAACGCTAGAGAATCCTACCCAGATAGCCTCCTGGGTGTTATGGCGGAACAGGAGCTCTTAACCCCCATGATCTCCTCGTATCTACTGAATGTGGAGAAGGTGCGGGTGGCTCCAACACTAAACGGTGCCAGCGTGATTCGGATTGAACCGGCGCTTGTGATCAGTGATGAGCAGATTGAACAGGTGATTTCTGCGGTGGAGAAAGCCGCTACCATGCTCGCACATAGGAACACCGCGGCCTTTCTTGGTCATCTCATCGACTATCATCCCCTAGACTTACCAGTAGAGAAGCTCGTAACAAGCGAGTCTGTTCCTGTAACTCCCGAGCCTACTGACGGGCGCTTTGCCTTCTTGGTCCATCCCATAGACCTAGACAATTACAGCGAGTTTGACGAAAGCCTAGCTGCTTTAAGCAAGGAACAGCTAGAAGATTTGAGCTCGCGCTGGAATGATATGGTGGAGCCCTTTGTGGTAAGTTCGACTCGAATTACCGACCAAGGAGGACAGAGCGCCTTTGGTGATTTTATCTGCGTTCCTAAAACGGCGGATCAACTCCTAGCGGATCCTAAGCGTGCGCTAGAGGAAATCTCTACTGCCGTTCAGCTAGGGGTGGAACGGGGGGCGAAAATCGTGGGCTTGGGTGCCTATACCTCCGTGGTAACTATGGGAGGACGCCAGCTCTTGCCCTACACCGACGTGGCCTTGACTACAGGTAATAGTTATACTGTGGTCTCAGGCGTGGAAGCGGTGGTGGCCGCGGCCGAACGATTAGAGATAGACCTTGCAAACGCGACGGGGCTTGTTGTGGGAGCAGGTGGGGCCATCGGGAAGGCCCTTGCTTTACTCCTCTCGGAAGAGGTATCCCGTTTGATTTTAGTAGGGAACCCAGCTCGCCCAGAAAAGAGCGAGCATCGTATGTTAAAGGTTGTGGTGGAGATTCTCCAACACCTCAAAAACCAAAGTGATGCAGGGCATCACTTTCCCCAGGGGAGCTTGGGGTCCTATGTCTCCGGTCTAGAAGACCTGCCCAAAAAGGATGATTCCTTCGGGGTGTGGTTAGACTGTGTAAGGCACTTATTGGCGCAGGGATCACCCCTTGTCATTAGCGTAGATAAGGAAGCCCATCTGCCAGAGGCCGATGTCATCATGGTCGCTACAAGTAGCTTGGAACGACTCATCACACCAAGTAATCTGAAAAAGGGTGCTATTGTCTGTGATATGTCCCGGCCGAGCAATGTAAGTGAAGAGGTCTTGACGGAGCGTCCTGACGTATTGGTCATCGATGGTGGGATCATCCAGATGCCCAACAGTCCAGACCTGGGTTGGAATTTCGGTTTTGAACGAGGAACGGGATTTGCCTGTATGTCGGAGACCATCATGCTGGCCTTGGAGAAACGCTATGAACATACGAGTTTAGGAGCTGATCTCAATTTGGGACAGCTGGAGATGATGCGCCGACTTGCATCGAAGCAAGGTTTCTCCCTAGCGGGGTTTCGAAACTTCGATCGACCCCTGGAACCAGATGTCTGGAATCGAATTCGACAGTAACAGAAACCGGGAGTGTTTCTCCCGGTTTTCCCTATTGCCCCAGAAGACCTATGACAGGAATTCCGGAAAAGATCCAGAACACATAAGGTGGAAAGAGAATGGGGATGAGAGTTATGGATAAACTTGCGCTACATGGAGGTACGCCAGTGCGTACCAAGCCGTGGGTATCGAAATATATGGGGAGTGAAGAACTAGGCGCGGCAGAAAAGGAGCGGGTTCTGGCTGTACTTGAGAAAAAGCGAATTTTTCGCTACTTGCCAAAGGGCCTGGAGACATCAGAGTGTGCAGCTTTAGAAGAGGAGTATAAGAGCTTTTTAGGTATCGACTATGCCCTGGCTGTCAACTCGGGAACCTCCGCTCTGATCTGCGCCTTGGTTGCATGTGGTGTGGGTCCCGGCGACGAAGTGATTTTGCCTGCCTACACTTGGGTGGCCACAGCCGCCGTGATTACATTGGTGGGGGCCATTCCTGTTCTTTGTGAGATTGATGAGAGCTTGACCATGGATCCTAAGGATCTGGCCAAAAGAATCACACCTCGTACGAAGGCTGTGATTGTTGTCCATATGCGAGGGATTTCAGCAGCTATGGGTGAGATTATGTCCATTGCCAAGGCCCACGGCCTGAAGGTGATTGAAGATGCAGCACAGGCCAATGGTGGCACCTATCGGGGACAGATGCTTGGTTCCATTGGGGATGTGGGCTGTTTCAGTCTGCAGCAATCGAAGGTGATCACAACCGGCGAAGGGGGCATGTTGGTCACAAACTCTGAAGAGCTATGGCAACGTGCGGTACTTTACCATGATGGTGCAGGCTATCAGTACCGTTTTATCGAACGGAAGATTCCTGCCTTCCCTGGGCAGAATTATCGCCTCACTGAACTGCAAGCGGCTTTGTCCTTGGGACAATTAGAGAAAATGCCCCGTATTTTGCAGCAAGCTAAGGGTAATAAACAAGCCATTGTCTCTGAACTGCGGAAGCAGCCGAAGATTGAGTTAGCTCCGGTGTTCGGAACAGAGGAAGATTTGGGTCTAAGCTTGATCTTCTACGTTCCAGATGGGGCCCAGGCCCAGCATGTGGCCAAAGCACTGACAGCAGAAGGAATCGAGGCTTTCCAGGTGTATGATGGAGTAGCCAAGGATCAACACATCTATGCGAACTGGGAGTTCCTCAAAACCAAACGAGATCCTTGGGGAGGAAGCTATCCCTGGAGTCTAAGGCCGGAAATGGAGTACGACTACTCCGAAAACATCTGTCCCTTTACCTTGGATTTGTTGCAACGGGCTGTTCAAGTTCATCTCAATCACTTAGTGACTAAAGAGGATATAGCAGACCTTTTGCAGGCCATGGATAAGATAGCCCTTCACCTATTGTAGAGGCAAGATGAGGAGAGGATGCCCGTGACGGGATTTGTAAAGTACCAGGGACTCGGTAATGATTTTATTTTCATGGAAGACTTTGGAGGGAATCTGTTAGGGAGAGGCGAAATGCTTGCTCAGGCCCTCTGTCATCGTCAATTTGGCATTGGTGCCGATGGATTAGTGTTTATTACGAAGGAAGCCGGTCTTTATACCATGCGGATTTTTAATGCGGATGGTACCGAGGCGGAGATGTGCGGTAACGCAGTTCGCTGTCTGGCTCACTATTTACTCGATCATGGTTACGTTCAGGGGCCCGTTTTCCAGGTTGGTACCATGAGTGGAGCCAAGGAAATCCGCTTGGCGGATGAATGGTATGTGGTGGATATGGGTGAACCGGATTTCTCATTTTCTCAAGGCCAGCCTGTGGAGATTGTGTCCCACGGCGTTGCTTGGCAGGCCTATCCTGTATCTATGGGGAATCCCCATGGAGTGGTTTTTGTTGACGATCTTGCTACCTTTGATCTCGCGACCTGGGGGCCCCGTCTCGAACACGCTGAAGTTTGGCCAAGCGGGGCGAACATAGAATTTACTCAAGTGTTGAGCCCGAATCAAATCGAGGTCAAGGTGTGGGAACGGGGAGCAGGTGCGACCTTAGCTTGCGGTACAGGAGCTTGTGCAGCAGCAGTGGTGGCGTCAAGGCTCGGCTTGACCCAAGAACTTACGGCTGGGGCCATCAGAGTGTCTTTGCCAGGAGGTGTCCTGGCCATTCACGCGGGGGCAGATAACCATATCTTTATGGCAGGGCCTGCAGTCAAAGTCTTTTCAGGTACGATTGATATTTCAACGATAGAAAAGGAGCGGAAACTATGATCGTTATGGCACATCGGGGATACTCGAGCAAGGCACCAGAAAACACAATGCCAGCTTTTGAGTTGGCTTTAGAGGCTGGCTCGGGTGGTATAGAGCTTGACGTTCACCTGACAAAGGATGGGAAGGTCGTTGTCATCCACGATCCAACCCTAGAGCGAACGACAGATGGAGAGGGCGCTGTGGCGAACTTTACCCTTGCGGAGTTAAAGGAACTCGATGCAGGCTCTTGGTATTCCTCGGAGTTTAAAGGAGTACAGTTACCTACTTTGCGTGAGGTTCTCGATTTAGTCAAGGATCATAATGTCCTCCTCAATGTGGAGACCAAGGCGGCCTTCGGATTTGAGAGACTGAATGAAGAGGTGGCTTCCCTCATTGATGAATATTCTCTGTGGGAGAAGACCATCATCTCCTCCTTCAATCATTATGCCTTAGTCCATATGAAGATGCTGCGGACACAGGCTCGCACCGGTATCCTTTACAACTGCGGATTGTATAATCCTTGGGAGTATGCTAAGAGTATTGGCGCGTCAGCCCTCCATCCGCATCATAAAACGATCCTCCCTGAACTGGTCCAAGCTGCCCAAGCCAATGGCATGATGGTCAATGTCTGGACTGTTGATGAAGCAGTGGATATTGAACGCATGGCACTGGCCAAGATTGACAGCATCATTACGAATGTTCCCAGTAAGGTGCTGAGTCTGCAATAGTTGAAGACTGGGTAAGCAAGGAGGGTGTGACGTGGCACTAAATTCATATTTGGAGAATCTTGGCATTGAGAGCGATTGGATTTTGTCTGCACTCGGCGAGAATGTGATGATCTCTGACTTGCAGCACAGGATGATTTGGATGAGTCCCAGTGCGAGACAGTTGTTTGCCGAAATGAGCTCCGTGACAAGGGTTGATCCCAGTCGTATGGTCGGCGCGAATATTGGTCCCTACCATAAGAACTTTGCTAGGGTAGGAGCCATTCTCAGTGATCCAACGAAATTACCCCATACTGGTTATGTTCAAATTGGGGATTTTTATGCACGCCTAACAGCTGCAGCCGTCAAGGATCTAGAAGGCAAACATGTGGCCAATGTTGTGGTGTGGAGAAATATAAACGAAGAAAAACGTTTAGAGCTTGATGTGAAAGCTGCCTACGAGAAGATCGCCGCAGAGCAGGAACTCTCTCAAAAAATGGTGGAGGATCTCGCGGTGATTCCAGAGAGGATTTCCCATTTGATGAACTCCATTGCCAGTATTGCCAAACAGACGAATTTAGTGGCCCTCAATGCATCGATTGAAGCGGCCCGTGCTGGCGAACATGGACGTGGGTTTGAGATTGTGGCACAAGAAATCCGCAATCTCTCCGTAGGATCAAGTGATGCGGCGCAGAAGGTCAGGGAAGCCATTGATGAAGTCAATATGTTAGTCAAACGCATCCTTGACTTATACAACAAATAGGTTATGCAAAACGTGAAAGGGACGTCTCCTTGGTGTAGAGACGTCCCTTTATTATTTTTCTCGGAAAACTTAGAACTCCCGTAGATCCTGTTCCGCTAAGGCTACGACCAGATCAACACAAGCCTCTACGTCTCTGATATCCACCATCTCTGAGGGTGAGTGGACATAACGAGTGGGAATGGAAATCGCTCCCGAAGGTACGCCAGCCTTGGTTAGGTGGATTGCACCTGCGTCGGTACCGCCAGCGTCTAAGACTTCCATTTGGTAGGGTATTTTCTTGTCCTCCGCAAGCTCGACTAAGAGGTCTTTCACCTTGGGATGGGCGATGATCGAAGAGTCTTTGACCTTAATGGCCGCCCCTTTACCGAGGGATACTTCCATTCTGCGAGCTTCTGGCATGTCGCCAGTTAGAGTAACATCCAGGGCGATGCCAAGATCCGGTTCAATACCATAGGCTGCAGTCTTTGCGCCTCGGAGTCCCACTTCCTCTTGGCACGTAAAGACGAAGTAGAGGGTGTTTTTCGGCTTCTCGATTCTTTTGAGGGCTTCAATGAGTACGGCACAACCAACTCGATCGTCCATGCTTTTTGCAATCAGACGATGACCTAGATCGGTAAACTCCCTGTGGAAAATGCCGAACTCACCAAGTTTCACTTTTTCTAAAGCCTCTTCCTTGCTTTCGGCACCGATATCAATGTAGAGCTTATCAAGGGTTAGATCTTTCCAACTACCTTTTTCTTGATAAATGACGCCAATCGTGCCACCTGCAAAGCGAACTCGATTACCAACGAGAGTGGAAACTCCTACGCCACCCACATTTCCGAAGCGTAAGAATCCCTTGTCATCAATATGTGTCACCACAACACCAATTTCGTCTGTATGCGCCGCAAACATGATCGTCTTTCCATCTTGCGAGCCTTTCTTTACTGCAATCAGGTTGCCAAGTACATCCGTCTTCAATTCATCCACATGCTCTGCAATCATGGAGCTAATTAACTCGGTAACCTCGGTTTCAAAGCCAGAGGGGCCAAAGGCCTCCGTTAGTTGTTGGATCACATTCTTCATCAGTTTGATGCCTCCCTTTCTTGGAGCTGCTTGAGATAGCGTTTCACGAGCTTGTATGCTCCTTCATAGTCGTCTTTGCTCATAACCGAGACTGGTGAATGGATATAACGACAAGGCACGGCAATCGTTGCCACTTTGACGCCTTCCTCAGTCAGCTGAATTCGGCCTGCATCAGTACCGCCAGCTGTGTTACGGCGAACTTGTACCTTAATTCCTTCTTCCTCAGCCAGGGCAAAGAGCTCTTGAACGAGGGGAGGGTAGGGGATGGAAACCCGGTCAATCACAGTGATGCAAGGTCCCTCACCTAAGGTGGTAGCATGTTTATGTTCGTCTGTTCCCGGAACATCAGAGGCGGTGGTGCCCTCTAAAACCAGGGCTAGATCTGGCTTGACTTGATACGTTGCCACCCCAGCACCCCTAAGTCCCACTTCTTCTTGCACCGTAAAGGCCGCAATTAAAGGGAAGGATACATCTTCTTGCAGTAAACGAATAGCCAGTTCGCAGCCAACCCGATCGTCTAGGGCCTTGGCTTTGATCTTCCCGTTGCCTATCTCCTCATACTTGGTAGTAAAATAAGCACATTCCCCAAGCTTGACAAGGCGTTCTGCCTCTTCTTTGTTCTTGGCACCGATATCAATCAGGAGTTCTTGCATGGTAAAGGCCCGTTCTCTCTCAGGTGGTTTTTGGAGATGAATGGGTTTACTACCAATGACTCCAGGAACTTTCTTGGCACCCACGACCACAGATTTGGCCACTAAAACCCTAGGATCAACGCCTCCAATGGGGCGGAACTTGAGATATCCATTGGCTTCGATGCCCACAATCATCAGGGCAACCTCATCCATATGGGCGGCTAACATGACCTTAGGACCTGGGGCATCAGGGTTTTTGATAGCAATGAGATTCCCCAGGGCATCTGTTTTAATTTCGTCTACATGGGCTTCAATCTCTGCACGGATTAAATCACGCACTTCGCCCTCTTGTCCCGGTGCACCATTTGCTTCAGTTAATCGGGCTAAAAGCATGTTAATCCCTCCACAAATTCGTTGTTCAGACCTGCAATGAACATGGCCATCAAACGTCCTGTTCGCTTCACGTCTTCATAATCAATGGTTTCAATGGGTGTATGCATATAGCGGAGCGGAATGGAGAGTAGAATCGTTGCAACCCCAGCTCGAGCCACTTGAATAGCATAGGCATCGGTGCCTCCTGGATAAGGGGAGGGGTCAGGTGAATAACTGATATTCCACTCTTTGGCAGTTTCCACCATGCTCGCATAGAGTTTCGGGTGGGCATGGGGGCCAATGGCGATGCCTGGACCTTGACCTAGTTTGATGGTATCACTCTCGGGTAGACCGGGGGAGTCTCCAAAGCCTACATCAATGGCGATCCCGATATCAGGTACAATTCCATAGGTACTCGTGATGGCACCCCTAAGACCTACCTCTTCTTGGACGGTGGCCACCCCATAGACATCGGCTTCATGGGATATTTGCGCTAAGAGTTTAAAACACTCAAAAATGGCGGCTACTCCAGCTCGATCATCAAAGGATTTGCCTGCCATAAAGGAACCTTGAAGATTCACACAATCACGCTTCATTGTGACTAGATCGCCGATACGGATCTCCTCTTCAGCCTCGGCCTGACTAGCAAAGCCCACATCAATGAAAAGATCCTCCATCTTCACAGCTTGACTTTGCTCTCCAGCCGCTTGAATGTGGGGAGGCTTAGCGCCAATGACGCCAGTGAGAGGTTTTTTCCCGTGGACAACGACCTCTTGGGCTAAAAGCACCCGCTGATCAAAGCCACCAATTGTACTAAAGCGTAAAAAGCCGTCCTTCTCGATTTTGGTAATAATAAGTCCAATCTCATCCATATGGCCGGCTAACATGACTTTTGGTCTCTGGCCGGTACCATGTCCTTTTTTCAACATGATTACATTGCCCAGTTGATCTGTCTTGATCTCATCGGCCCAAGGGCAACTCTCTTGGATCAGTGAAACCAAGCCATGCTCGTAACCGGACACGCCTGAGGATTCACTCAGGCTTCTCAAGACTTGCTTTATTTCCACCAATTTCCCTCCTTTGCAGTTTCCACCTATTATTTCTCGATAATCGAAGGAAAAACCTTCATAGACACGAATTAAACTCTTGGGGAGGCTGGCTATCATGGGAATCAATACAGGCGTCTATGTTCTATGGCTCTACCTCCCAGAAACTCAGCTGATCCGCATCGGGAAGCTGGGAACATTTCCCTTTTCAGCTGGAGTTTATGCCTATGTAGGTAGTGCGCAGCGCAATCTCAAGCAACGGGTAGCGAGACATGCTCGCTTGGAGAAGAAGCTCCATTGGCACATTGACTATTTCAGAGCTCAGGCCGAGTTTTTGGGAGCTGTCTTGTTTTCTGAAGAGCCCAAGATAGTGGAGTGTTTACTGGCCCGTGGAATTTTGCAGATTCCTGGGTCCTTTTCGCCCGTCCCAGGTTTTGGGTCGTCGGATTGTGGGTGCGTTTCTCACCTCTTGAAGGTCCCTTGTGCTCATCCCAGGAATTTCTAGTATTTTTTTGCAATTCGATTCATGGTGTTGATTTGGGTACGGCAAAGCCGTTCGATTTCTTCGATACTCGAGATCAAATCTGCATTTGTTTTGGGATGAAGATCTCGAATGCTCTCGTCACAGAGCATTTGCAGTTCACCAAGGCGGTCCATGAGTCTCCAGATGATATCTTTTGCTTCCATGTCGTCACCCTTTCATATTGAACCGATTATACCATAGAAGAAGGAGGGTTTCATTTGCTGGCACAAAGTTTGATAACCGATGTCCTATTAGCAGCTCTATCCACAGGTGGGGATTTTGCCGAGATTTTTATGGAAGATACAAGAGGTACAAATCTGCGGATGTTAAATGGCAGGGTGGAAGAAGGGGTCAGTGGCCGTGATTACGGAGTAGGGATCCGGATCTTCCAAGGTTTTCGCAGTGTGTATGCGTACACGAACGATGCCAACAAGGAAAATCTAATCAAAGTAGCCAAGGAGGCTGCTGCAGCCCTACGTGGGGTTCCCCAGTTGAACGAAATCGTTTTGGAGCGCCTGTGCTTTGAGGCTTTTAACCTCATTAGTAAACATCCAGGGGAGGTGCTCCATTCCGATAAAGTTGCCATTATGCAAAGGGCCCATGCAGCTGCCTCAGGTTATGATAGTCAAGTGACCCAGGTTGCGGTAACGTACTTGGATACAGAGCAAAACGTGTTGATTGCCAACTCTGAAGGATTACTCGTGGAGGATCGCAGGATTCGCACGCGCCTTGGCATCAACGCTGTAGCTACCAAGGGCAATGAGAAACAGTCGGCCTTTCGCGGTCCAGGTGGACATCGGGGGTTTGAGTTCTTTGACCACATTAATGTGGAGGAGATTGCCCGTGATGCTGCCCGTAGTGCAGTAACCATGGTCAACGCTGATTATGCTCCCAGCGGAAAGTATCCGGTCATTATCGATAATGAGTTCGGTGGAGTGATTTTCCATGAGGCTTGCGGTCATGGTCTCGAAGCAACCAGTGTAGCGAAGGGTGCTTCCGTCTTCAGTGGCAAGCTCGGCCAACAGGTGGCCAGTCCCCTCGTGAGTGCCGTGGATGATGGTACGATTCCCAATGCCTGGGGTTCACAAAATGTGGATGATGAAGGTACCAAGACCAGGAGAAATGTGTTAATTGAAAACGGTATCTTGAAGGGTTATCTGATTGACAAACTCAACGGACGCCGCATGGGTATGGAATCAACAGGCAGTGCCAGGAGGCAGTCTTACAAGTATGCTCCTACGTCCCGGATGACCAACACATTCATCTGTGCCGGCGAGTCTACTAAAGAGGAGATTATTCGTAATACGGAATATGCTCTCTTTGCCAAACATATGGGTGGTGGTTCAGTGAATCCCGCCACCGGCGAGTTCAACTTTGCTGTGGCTGAAGGATACATTGTGCGCAATGGTCAGATCGAAAAACCGGTTCGGGGCGCCACATTGATCGGCCAGGGAGCACAAATTCTCCAGAAAATTGATATGGTCGCTTCCAATTTGGCAACGGGACAAGGGATGTGTGGTTCATTAAGTGGAACAATTCCTGCTGATGTGGGTCAACCCACCATTCGCGTGAGTGAGATAACGATTGGCGGGCGGAAGGGGGCTAACTAAATGGAAGTTCAAGAGTTCAGACGTAGAGTGTTTGCCTTGGGGAAAGAGGTGGGCTTGGAAGAGATGGAGATCTATTTTACCCAGTCAAAAAGCTTCTCCACCCGTGTCTATCAAAAGGAAGTGGATGATTATGAAGTTAGCGTAGAGCAAGGGGTGGGCTTTCGGGCACGTTTTGCTGGCAAGGTGGGCTATTCCTATGCTGAAGTGTTGGACGAGGAATCTGTGGAGCTTCTGATCCACGGTGCGAAAGCCAATGCTCAGATCATTGACTCCGATGACGATATTGAGTTTTTC
>JAAYOK010000017.1 GCA_012520355.1 Bacillota bacterium
CTTCCTCCTTGGCTTTACGGAAGATTGCCTGCAGGTTCTTACCATTATCTATGTACATTTCACGCATTAAAGGCGGATAACCTAGGTGGAAAAGTCCAGGTGTAAGCCCCTTAAGACTGACATCATCGGCACTAAAACTATCATTGGTGCCAGGGAAATGTAAGAAGGCCCGATCAGCATCCGGTGGATTGAGCACCACAGTATACGAGGTCGTTGCCCCGGCGATACAGGCAATATGTTCGGTCCTGATCCCCTCTTCTTGCAGAATCCTACGGAAAATGCTGCCCACATGATCATCCCCTGTACGCCCCATGAGTATCGGCGCAAACCCCAGACGTTTCAGGGCAATACCTGTATTGGAGACCGCGCCTCCCGTGGAAAACGTCAAACCGTCCACCTGAATCATGTTACCTGGTTTCACAGAGGCAAAGCCTCCCACGTTCCAGTGGGGAATCAGATCAAGACATAAGTGTCCTGCCACAACAATGTTCATCTCGTCTCCTCCAGCAAAGATCATTAAGCCTGCTTAAAATCTTAACTTCTCCAGAAGCTCTGGAAGTTCCTGTATGAACGGCCTGGAATGTGTTGCCGATAATCAATAATTACTTATTGCTAAACAACAACAGGCGCGGTATACTATGGCCAAAAGGGAGGCGATTGATATGTCGAAGGAAGTAGGCAAACCCTTAGCTAAACTCTTAAAAAGGACACTCGATGTTTTTTGGATCCTAGGCTGGATCGTTCTTTTGCTCCTAGTGGTCACCGCTGTTGTACAAACCATTCACTTCCAAAGCATAACGAATACCATCGCCCATGTGGCACTGGTTGGCTTTGTCATGGTGCTCCTTTTTATCATCCTGCAATTACGCCGTATCCTAAGCACCGTCGTTGACGATCAGCCCTTTGTCTTTGCTAATGTAACGAGATTTCGTTCCATTGGTTATAGCACTCTAGTACTTGGTGCTCTGCTGTTGGTCAAAGACCTATATTTCAAAGGCTGGAATACCTTTGTGATCCTCAATGCCGACGATGCGGGTATTACCACAAATGTACAAGTAGCTTTGCCCTTTCTGTTCGGGATCCTAGCCCTTCTTCTGGCAGAGATTTTCAAGTTGGGCTATGAAATCTACGAGGAAAACCGGCTGACAATCTAACGGAGGAGTTTTTATGCCAATCATAGTGAATTTAGATGTCATGATGGCCAAACGCAAGATAACCTTAAAGGAACTGGCTGATAAGGTGGGTATCACCAATTCCAACTTATCCATTCTCAAGAACAATAAGGCCAAGGCCATTCGTTTCTCGACCCTAGAGGAGATTTGTGCCGTGTTGGACTGCCAACCGGGAGACTTGCTGGAATATAGAAAGCCCGAATGAAGGTCAAAAAAGAGACACCCCGGGCAAACACGGGCGTGTCTCTCCTACGTTCAACTCTAGAACAAGCGGCGCCATTCATCCACATCAATGATCCGCCGTTCCCCACGCGCTTGTTCGGCAGCATAGGCCATAATATGACTTTCCAAGGAGTCTTCTAGATAGGTTAGGCCGTCACAGGTTTCTTGTCCTTGGAGCATGCGGACAAAGTCCTGCATCAGACCATAGTCTCCCCCACCATGGCCGCCCACCACGGGGGGAATGGAGATCACTTGCTTGCCTTCACCAAAGCGATGGATTTCAATGATTCCCTGATCAAAGTTAGCAGCAAGCTCACCATGGGTCCCGTAGATGTAGGTATTCCGATTAATCTCACTGGAAAAGGCGGTCAAGGACAAGTTGACCTCGAGTCCCCTATCAAACCGCAGTGACACCGTTTGTACGTCGGGTACATTATTATCGCAGCTATAGACGCAGCGGCCGTAGGGCCCCTCCT
Source organism: Bacillota bacterium (assembly GCA_012520355.1). Lineage (GTDB taxonomy): Bacteria > Bacillota > Limnochordia > Darwinibacteriales > Darwinibacteriaceae > UBA5420. Next base: position 1,871 of record JAAYOK010000017.1, read on the forward strand.
GCAAAGCTTGATAGCGCCCTGCAAAGGAAAGATCCTCGGTAATTACCGATACAGGCCACCCATCATGATCATTGATGTAAATCTTCCGAGCAGAATAGGGACAGCTCGGCTCAATCTTACAGGCCAGGCACCTGTCGCCGGCCCCTTCTGGTTTCGCCTCTGCTGTGAAATGCACCAGGGAAGCGTTGGACGAGATGGTCTGACACTTGGCTTCCAGGAGCCAGTATAAGAGATCTAGATCATGGCAGGTCTTGGCCAGAATAATAGGAGCTGCTACCTGCGTGTTTCTCCAATTGCCCCGGACATAACTGTGGGCAAAATGGTAGTACCCGATCTTTTCCACATGATCGACAAAGCGGGGTTCCCCGATCACCTTACGATCCATCACTTCCTTCAGCTTGCGATAGAAGTCGGTGTAGCGGAGCACATGGGCAACGAGCACTTGAGCGTTCGTTTCCCGAGCTTTTTCCGCGATGATCTGAGTCCCTTCCCAAGTGTGGGCGATGGGCTTTTCGAGTAAAATGGTATAGCCCTTTTCCATGGCTTGAATGGTGGGCTCTACATGCATATCATCTAAAGTAGCAATAATCATTCCATCCGCGAGCCTGGGTTGAGCCAATAACGCTTCCCAACTCTCAAATTGATTTCTTTCGGGGATCTGGTGTTCCTGGGCATATTTTTGGCGCCGCGTTGGATCCGGCTCAGCCACGGCCACTACCTTGACCTCCGCTGGATGTTGGCAGACGAACTTTCCATACGCCTGCCCCCTATTACCTGCACCGATCACCGCAATTGAAGCTATGTTACTCATAATCCATCTCCTTCCATATACCTACTGGGTATGATAAAATCAAGGCAGTATCCCAACAAGGGGGAAGTATATTGCGTTCTAAACCGAATCTACAAATGATCAAACAAATCAACCTGGTTAAGGTGTTTCAAACGATCCGAGATCAGGGCCCTATCTCCCGAGCGGATGTTGCGATCTAGAAGGTAGGGTCGTGTACTGACATGATCCGATCCGCCGAAAGCAAAACCGAGCATGTCTGGATTCTCTGCTTGAATCTTCTTGGATACCTCGATTAACTCCTCCCAGGAGGCAAAAAAACACCCCCGATGACTCGGGGGCACGGGCCTACTTGGCCGCAAAGACTAACTCGCCTGAGACTCGCGGAACTGTAACTCGATTCGCTTGGCCTCTTCAGGATATTTCGTACTAAACGAATCGCAAAGAGTAACGACTTTCTGCTGGTTTGTTTGCACGTTCTCTCTTGCTCTTTGAATCGATTCATTCGTTCGACTTATTTGATCATACTTAGCCAAGACTTCGGGGTGTTCGCCCTTGATATAAACCAAGAGACGCTGTACGACGTTCCTTTGCTCTCGCATCCTGACAATATCGGCCTCCAGAACCGCGATTACGGTTTCGAGTCGCTTAATCCTTTGTTGTGACTCTTCCACCAAACGGTGATACTTCAGAATTTCATTTTGCAGTTTCTCAATCTCCGCCTGGGCGCTAGCCTTCCCGATCTGATTTCCTAGATAACCAGTGATACCTCCCGATGCCAGGCCTTCGCTTCCTTAGCAAAACACCCTCACGTTTTCTATATCCACAGACCTACCCTTACTTGAGTCTGTGTAGATCTGGACCTGGTATGTGGCCTCCGCCGCAAACTCCATCACTTGCTTGGTGGGTAGTTCAAAG
>JAAYOK010000195.1 GCA_012520355.1 Bacillota bacterium
CCGAGCAGGAGCGGGAGGCACTACAAATCGAGTTCAATGAACTTGTAAAGGCCATCGATGATATTGGCGGTAACACACAGTTTAATACCATCGACCTCCTCGACGGATCGAGAAACGAAGACAATCCCCTCATGATTCAAATTGGGGCCAACGCAGGACAAAATATGGACATTAGCTTCGAAGATATGACAGGACGCGGCCTTGGCTTGTACAAGGACGATACCATCCTTTCGGTCATGACACCAGAAGATGCCAACAGGGCCATTGACGCTCTAGATGAGGCCATTGGAAGGGTCTCCAACCAGCGGGCCTATATTGGGGCGAAGACCAGACGTTTGGAACACACCATCAACAATCTGGAGAACACTGCAGTTAACCTAGCTGAGGCAGAATCCCGCATTCGCGACGCAGACATTGCAGAGGAAATGATGAACATGGTTAAAGCTCAAATCAGAATGCAGGCCTCCTTGGCCATGATTGCCCAGGCCAATGTGAGCCAGCAGATGATTTTACAGCTCCTCTGGCCAAAATAAGCTCTCCGTTATCAAGTCGCCTCTCGGGCGGCTTTTTTCTTGACGAAAAGGATTGTAGAAAGCCGAAAGAGAATACCTAAGGGATGATTGGAAAGGTGTGAAACATATGGTTAAGTTCGGAACAGGTGGTTGGCGTGCCATTATCGGGGAAGAGTTTACCTTTAGTAATGTGCGCCGGGTTGCCCAAGCTGTAGCCCTTTACTTAGAGGAGTTAGGACAGGCCCATAAACCGGTTGTGGTAGGACATGATCTCCGCTTCTTATCAGGTCGCTTCTCACGGGCGGTGGCAGAGATTTTGGTCCATAATGGAATCCAGGTTTGGTTTATTGAACAGGTCGTTCCCACGCCCATGCTCATGTACGCAGTGGATCAAGAAGACCTAGCCATGGGTATTATGGTTACCGCTTCCCACAACCCTTCAGAATATAACGGGCTAAAGATTATTGTGGAAGGCGGCAAAGACGCACCCATCGAGGTCACCAATCGCCTGGAAGAAATCTGCAAAACGATTCCAGATCTCAAAGCGCCACCGCTCTCCTTCACCGATGCCCTCCAGCAGGGAAAAATTATCGAGTACTCCAACAAAAACGCCTATATCGACTCCTTACTCGACCAAATTGATGTGGAAGCGGTCAAAAAGGCTAATTTTAGGGTGCTCTTTAACCCCATGTTTGGTGTGGCTAAAGATATTATGGCCATGTGCTTAGCTTCCCTGCGCTGTTCCGTCGATCTGATCAACGCCGATCGGGACACCATGTTCGGACAAAGGGCACCAACCCCCTCCCGGGAGTCCTTACAGGACATGGAGTATTTAATGAAACAAGGCAAATACCATATTGGAATTGCCACTGACGGTGATTCAGACCGGATTGGGCTTTATGACGAAAAGGGTAGTTATATTGATCCCAATGAGATCCTGAAACTACTTTATTACTATCTCAAGGCCTACCGGGGCGAACAAGGGGGCCTGGTGCGCAATGTGACCACCAGTCATGTCCTGGATCGGATCGCCCACTTTTTTGACGAGCCCGCCTTTGAAGTGCCTGTAGGTTTCAAGCATATTTCCTCGAAAATGGATGAGGAAAACCTGCTCCTAGGTGGCGAAAGTAGTGGTGGGTTAAAAATCCGGGGCCATGTGAATGGTAAGGATGGAATCCTTGCGGCCCTTCTGGCTGTAGAAATGCTCGCCAAGACCGGTAAGAGCCTCAGCCAGCTCTTGGCAGAAATCAATGAGAAATTTGGCACCCTGTACTTTGGCGAGACAAACCTCCATTACCATCCGGAGGATCGGACCCGTTTGGACCAAATCCTCCTCCGTGACCAATACACACCAAATCTACCGTGGAATGTGGCCAAACGTTCCTATATGGATGGTGTGAAGTTCTACTTTACCAATGAGAACTGGTTCTCGATTCGCTTTTCTGGTACGGAGCCAATTTTGCGCCTGGCCTACGAAACCGCCTCACCCTAGGAGGCCCAGGAGCTTTTGGCAGCCGTTTTTGACGATGAGCATCTGGCTCTACCATCACCTGAAGGAGAGATGTAATTGCTTGGTGTAATTCTAGCAGCTGGGAAAGGCACGCGTTTGCAGGAAATGGGTGAGAATTTACCCAAGGCACTCTTGCCCATTGGCGAGAAGACGTGTCTGGAACATATCATTTTGGGGATGAAAGATGCGGGCATTCAGCGCTTTGCCGTAATCATTGGTCATTTAGGTGAAATGATCCAAGAACGATATGGCCAAGGTGAAACCCTAGGAGTCGAAATTAACTACGTGAAGCAAGACCTGAGCGCTTACGGTACAGGGCGGGCCGTTCTTCTCGCCCGCGAACTGGCAGGAAATGACCCATTGATGGTCTCCTACGGTGATATTTTAATCGAGCCCAGCAATTATCAAGCCATGGTCGATCTGGCCCTGCAAGAGCAAACAACTGTGAGTTCTGCCAACTGGATCGATGACCCTTCGGCGGGGGCTGCTGTTTATTTCTCCGACGAAGGTTACTTAGAGAAGCTGGTGGAAAAACCCCCGAAGGGCACATCCAAAACCAATTGGAATAATGCTGGGGTCTACGTCTTCCAACCCCTCATTTTCGATTATCTAGCCAAGCTCAGTAAATCTCCCAGGGGAGAGTATGAGCTCAGTGAAGCCCTAAGGCAAATGGTAGCCTCAGGCGTGCCCGTCAAGGTCCACAAGATCACTGGGTTTTGGCAGGATATTGGTACGCCAGAAGACGTGGCAGCGATTCGGCATCTGCTCGCCAAAGACTAAAAAGAAATGTGGTGCAGCCTCTGGTAGGTTGCACCACACTTTTTTTATGCCTCCGTCTTGGCAGACATTTTACGTACATATTTTAGGACCGAAATAATCGTCTTAGCGTCATTCAACTCTCCACTATCGATCATTCTTTCTACCTCTGGCAAGGGAATCCAACGAACCTTGATATCCTCACCTTCATCTAAATTCTGCACTCCCTTTGTGATGTCACTGGCTAAAAAGAGGTACAGAATCTCATTGGTGTAGCCTGGAGTCGGGTAGATATGGCCCAGGGTTTCCCAGGTCTCAGCGGAATACCCTGTTTCCTCTTGCAACTCACGTCTTGCACACTCAATGGGCGGTTCTCCAAGGTCAATGGTTCCCGCAGGAAGTTCCAACACAAGGCGCGCCGCAGCCGGTCGATATTGCTCCACAAAGAGAACCTTTCCATCATCCACCACTAAGGTTGCCGCAGCCCCGGGATGATCCACCATCTTAAATTGCCTCACTTTGTTACCAACCCATACATCTTTTGTTGTAAACCTAAACACAGCCATCACCTCATGTTCTTAATTCTGGCAGGAAAGCCAGAATCCTTTCTAGCTTTTCTTCTTCTGCCGTTCTCGAGCGTGTCGATCCAAGAGCAGCTTACGCAGGCGCAAAGCCTTCGGGGTCACTTCGAGACAGTCATCCCAGGCTAGATAAGCCAAATGCTGTTCGAGACTGAGCTGCCGGGGCGTATTGAGTTTGACTAAATCGTCGGACCCTGCTGCCCGAATATTCGTCATTTGCTTGCGTTTCGCCACATTGATCTCCAGATCGCCAGAGCGACTATGTTCACCAATAATCATCCCGGCGTAGACTTCCGTTCCAGGACCAATAAATAGCGTACCCCGCTCCTCTGCCGTCTGCAAAGCATAGGCGGTGGCGACTCCTGCCTCCCAAGCGATCAAGCTCCCTGTCTGTCTTTGGGTAATCTCCCCCGCCCAAGGGGCGTAGTGGGAAAAAGCATGATGCATGATGCCGTGGCCCCTGGTTTCTGTCAAAAACAGAGAGGAAAAACCAATCAAACCCCGGGCGGGCACCACAAATTCGGCCCGCATGCGTCCTTCTCCCCCTTGGTTCAGAACCTGAAGCTCGCCTTTTCTTTGCCCAAGGATCTCCATCACCGAACCGAAGTGTTCTTGGGGAACGTCCATATGCAAAAGCTCGTAGGGTTCTAGGACCCCTGCGTCTGTATGTCGCAAGACAGGTTCAGGCTTCGTGACACAAAAGCTATATCCTTCCCGCCGCATCGTCTCGATCAAGACACTTAAGTGAAGTTCGCCGCGACCTGAGACTCGAAACTGATCCGGCGATTCAGTATCACTGACCTCCAATGCCACATTGACTCTCGCTTCCCTAATGAGTCGATCCCGCAGTTGGCGGCTGGTTAAATACTGGGCATCTTGGCCTGCCAAAGGTCCATCATTGACTCGAAAGACCATGGTCAACGTAGGCTGGTCAACGGAGATGGCAGGCAAAGGTAAAATGTGATCGACTTGGTTGACGGTCTCACCGATCTCCACTTCCTCGACACCTGCAAAGGCAGCAATATCCCCAGCCACCATACGGTCTACAGGCACCATCTCGAGTCCCTGGTAGGTATAAACTTGGCTAATCTTGCCCTTACGGGTTTTCGTTCTTTCGCTATGGCTGAGAGCGATTTCCTTGCCGCTCTCTAAAACGCCACTGGTAATACGTCCTAGGGCAATTCTTCCAACATAATCATTGTATTCCAGGTTACTGACCATCATCTGGAGCGGTCCTTCCGCTTCAATCTCAGGTCCTGGAACATAGTCGATGACTCCCTGGAGGAGAGGTAGAATGCTTCCCCTTTCGCCGATTTTGTCTTTGAACTCGTCCCAATCTGAACTTGCGGAACCCGCTAAGGCCGAGGCGTAAAAGACGGGAAAATCCAGTTGCTCTTCCGTCGCCTCTAAGGCGACAAAAAGGTCAAACACTTCGTCCACCACGCGGTTGGGATCCGCCGCGGGTCGATCGCATTTGTTCACAACCACAATAGGTGCTAAACCACGCTTAAGCGCCTTTTGCAGTACAAAGCGTGTTTGGGGCATGGGCCCTTCCACCGCATCGACTACGAGTAAAGCACCATCCACCATACTCAAGATTCTTTCTACTTCACCGCCAAAGTCAGCATGGCCTGGGGTATCCACGATATTGATCTTGACGTCGCCAAATTGTACAGAGACATTCTTGGCTAAAATGGTGATTCCACGCTCCCTTTCCAGGGCATTGGAGTCTAAGATCCGGTCATCAATTCTTTGATTGTCCCTAAAGATACCACTTTGACGCAAAAAGGCATCCACTAGGGTCGTCTTACCATGGTCAACGTGGGCAATAATCGCCACATTTCTAATCTGCATAAGTTTTAGTCCTTTCCAAATCTAACAACCATTAGTATAACACATGTACCCGCCAAGAAAAAAGCACACCTGATGGCAGAAACCAAAAAAAAGCAAGATTGGAGGTCCAGATGGTTATACTATCCGCGATCGATCATTTCGCAAGGGGGTTTTTTATGACCATTCAAGTCTTATTCTACCCAAGCGTGGTCCTTGTTCTCCTGGCCTTTATCCTCCTTACCATACCCAGAGCAGCGCTACGCACCCTAGTTCCCTTGGGGCTCGTCTTAGGGGGTTTGGTGGATACAATCTGCAACTTCATCTGTGGTAACCTGCTTCGGATCTATAGCTTTACCAGTCCTGGAATCCTCGATGCGAGCGGGCATTTGATTCTAGCTCCCCTAGCTTGGAGTTTGGTGATCATTGCCTTTTTGTATTTTTGGCCCAGCAAAAAGTTTGAGCCCCTCACCTATTTCTACATTCTTGCTTGGGGACTCCTGGCCACGGGTTTTAGCCAAGTAGTTGACTTCCTGGAGCTATTCGATTACAGCGACTGGCTCTATCCATTGCCCATGTTAATCCTCTTCTTGGTTCGCTTTTCCTTGGCCGCTTGGGTTGCTAAACCCTGGACAAATTCTTGGGTCTAATAGGAGGAACCATCTTCCACTTGGAGAAGTCTGTCGTAGTTAGACTTAACTTCGCGGAGAGGTGAATCCATGGGCAGAATCATTCAAGGAAGACTGGTCGTCACATGTCTCTTGCTGGCACTTTTGATCATAATACCGCAGGTAGACGCTGCGTTTTTAGGGAGCCCCGAAGAACTTGAGGCTTTTTTTGACGGTGCCTTAGCCATTCAAATGCGGGAGTATAACCTACCTGGGGCAACTGTGGCTCTAGTGCAAAATGGGTCCATTGTCTTTAGCAAAGGCTATGGTATGGCCGATCTTGACAAGCAGATACCAATGGACCCTGAGACAACCTTACATCGCCCTGGTTCCAACTCCAAAATTCTGGTTTGGACTGCAGTGATGCAATTAGTCGAAGAAGGACGTTTGGATCTTTATGCCGATATCAATACCTACCTCGATTTCCCGATTCCCTCGAAAATCGGGGGTAGAGAAGCTCCTCCCATCACCTTACACCACTTGCTAACACATACAGCCGGGTTTGAAGAAAAAGTGATGGAACTCTTTGTCTCTACCTCGGAACAGATGCAACCACTTGGCATCTATGTGCAAGAACATCTGCCCAACCGGGTTTTTCAGCCTGGTTCGGTCATGGCCTATTCCAATTACGGAACCACTCTTGCCGCCTACATTGTGGAACTCGTGAG
>JAAYOK010000196.1 GCA_012520355.1 Bacillota bacterium
AGTGTTGGAAATGCGCTCGATTACGAAGCAGTTCCCCCGGGTCTTAGCCAATGACCGGGTGGATTTCGATCTCAACTATGGTGAGATCCACGCTTTGGTCGGAGAAAATGGTTCAGGCAAATCCACATTAATGAACATTTTATATGGCTTATATCAATTGGACGGCGGAGAGATTATCGTCCGTGGCGAGAAAGTCAACATTAGTGAACCTAGAGTGGCCATTGATCTGCGCATCGGTATGGTCTTCCAGCATTTTATGCTGGTGGAGCCCCTAACGGTAGCGGAGAACATTGTCCTCGGTTCTGAACTTCGCAAAGGTCCGTTCTTAGATTCGAAGCGTGCTATCCAAGAGGTGGCCGATTTGTCGCGCCAATATGGACTGAAGATTGATCCGAAGGCGAAGATTGCAGATTTGTCGGTGGGTTTGCAGCAAAGAGTTGAAATCCTCAAGGCTTTATATCGTGGTGCAGAGATCTTGATTTTGGACGAACCCACAGCTGTACTCACTCCCCAAGAGGTGGAGGACTTATTTGAGGTATTATTGGCCTTGCGTACCAAAGGCACCAGTATTGTCTTTATCACGCATAAGATTAAGGAAGTTTTGGCTATTAGTGATCGAGTGAGTGTCTTGCGCAGGGGCAAAAAGATCGGGACCAAAGCAACGTCTGAGACAAACGAGCAGGATCTAGCTGAGATGATGGTGGGACGGGTGGTTCTTCTTAATGTGGATAAGAAGCCGGCCCAGCCTGGTCAGGATGTCTTGCGCGTGGAAAAACTTTCTGTCAAGGATCAATTCGGACAGCTGAAGGTGAAAGATCTCGATCTAACGGTGCGGAGCGGGGAAGTGCTGGGCATTGCTGGCGTGGAAGGAAATGGGCAATCGGAGCTTGTGGAGGCCATTGCAGGATTGCAGAAAACTGCAGGGGGAAAAATCTTCCTAGGCGATCAGGAGATCACAGATTGGTCCCCTTTGGAAATTAGGGAGGCTGGTTTTGGATTTGTGCCTGAAGATCGACATCGGCGCGGCCTGGTCCTAGATTATTCTGTGGCAGACAATCTGATCTTGGGTCTCCATGGCAAGGAGCCGTTTGTGAAGCACGGTTTCTTGCAGGATCACAAAACCATTCACGCCAATGCCGAGACGATTATTGAGGACTATGATATTCGCCCTCCTCTTGCGAACCAAGCGGCGAAGAACCTTTCTGGAGGTAACCAGCAAAAGATCGTTGTGGGTCGAGAGTTTACCCAAAATCCTAGCTTTTTGATTTGCGCCCAGCCCACCAGAGGCGTTGATGTAGGTGCCATTGAGTTTATTCACAAACAGGTGATCATGCAACGAGATCAGGGTGCAGCCGTTCTCTTGGTTTCGGCAGAACTCGATGAGATCTTGTCTTTAAGTGACCGTGTTGCAGTGATGTATAATGGTCAGATTGTCAGTATCATGTCCATCGATGAGGTGACCGAGCACAAGCTAGGCTTCCTCATGCTTGGCGGGCGTGTGGAAGATTACGAAGCAAGCGAGGTGAATGGTAATGCAGAGCAAGATTAGGGCAATCCGCTGGCAAGAAATTGCCACCCCACTGGTTGCAGTTCTCCTAGCTTTAGTCATTGGAGCCGGCTTCATTCTTTATGTGGGCGAGAATCCCCTCGCAGCCTACCGAATTTTGTTTGTGGAATCGCTGGGAAGTGTGAGAAATATTGCGACGACCTTGCAGCGGGCCACTCCTTTGATGTTCACTGGCCTAGCGGTAGCTTTTAGTTATCGGGCGGGTTTGTTTAATATTGGTGCTGAAGGACAACTATACATGGGTGCCTTTGCTGCAGCCTGGGTGGGCTTTACCTTCACTGGCTTGCCCCGCATCATTCATCTTCCTTTGGCCATTGTGGCCGGTATGATCGGCGGCGGACTCTGGGGAGCGATACCTGGCTTCCTCAAAGCAAAACTGGGAATTCATGAAGTGATCAATACGATCATGCTGAACTTCATCGCACTTTACCTTACGGACTGGTTAGCCACTGGGCCTTTCCACGGCGGATCTTGGGTGCCTGAAACGGCAAGGATTAGGGCAACGGCTGCCCTGACGCGTCTCTATCCACCCACGAGGTTGACTACCGGAGTCTATCTAGCTCTCTTTGCTGCCTTCCTCGCTTATCTGATTTTATGGAAGACCAGACAGGGTTATGAACTCAGAGCAGTAGGGTTGAATCCTCAAGCTGCAGAGTATGGCGGCATTAATGTGGCGCGCAACACCGTGATCGCCATGGCTATCAGTGGAGCCCTCGCTGGTCTAGCAGGTACGGAGCAGATTCTCGGTCTCCATCAAAGGTTCATTGTCCGCTTCTCTGCCGATCTAGGTTTCATGGGAGTAGCGGTGGCACTCCTAGGGAAGAATCACCCAGTGGGTGTCATTTTTGCGGCGATTTTGTTTGGTGCACTCCAAACCGGTTCTGCTGCCATGGATCGCTTGACTTCGGTTCCCCGTGAGTTGATTACCATTATTCAAGCACTGATTATATTTTTCGTGGCTGCAGAGTATCTTATCCGGCGCATGCTGCGCATGAAGGAGGAAGCGTAATGGGCGAATTCCTAGCCTTATTGTTTAACACAGCCGTCTTTGCCGCTGCCTTAAGAATGGCAACTCCTCTGATCTTCGCAGCCTTGGGCGGTATCTTCTCGGAACGGAGCGGGGTTGTCAACATTGCCCTAGAGGGTATGATGTTAATTGGTGCCTTTACGGCCATGTTTGTGTCCCATCAAACAGGTATGCCCTGGCTGGGTGTGCTTGGTGCCATGCTGGCAGGGCTCTTAATTGGCCTGCTCCACGCGGTCTTTTGCATCCATTACCGGGCCAACCAGGTGGTCATCGGCACGGCCATCAACATCTTCGCTGGCGGACTCACGGTTTTTCTGTTGCGCTATTATTTTGGAGCTGCAGGTACTTCGCCAAGCGTTGCCACGATTTCTGATATTACCCTTCCTTTGATTAGCCAGATTCCCTGGATTGGGCGGGTGATCGGGCGGCAAAACCCCTTGGTGTATCTAGCGCTGATTGCAGTGGTTGTAGCGAATCTCGTGATTTACAAGACGAGTTGGGGCCTGAGGCTCCGCGCGGTTGGTGAACATCCCAGAGCGGCTGACACCGTGGGCGTCAATGTCTTTCGGATGCGTTATGTTGCTGTGGCCTTAAGCGGCGCTTTAGCAGGTTTGGGTGGAACCTATTTGTCCATCGCTCATCTTAGTCGCTTTAGTGAGGGAATGACGGCGGGGCGCGGTTTTATTGCCTTGGCTGCAGTTATTTTCGGCAAGTGGACGCCTTACGGGGCACTTGGAGCCTGTCTGTTTTTTGGCTATGCTGATGCTCTGCAAATGCGCTTACAGGCCGTTGGGGTTCCGACACAGTTCATGAACATGCTTCCTTATGTCTTAACGATGGTGGCCTTGGCTGGTTTCATTGGCAAGTCTGTGGGACCGAAAGCATCAGGCGAGCCCTATATAAAAGGTTAGATAGTGAGGTACTGTAAGAGTATATGAGTAATTTAAGGAAGTTTATTTCGTATTACAAACCGGAGCGGCGTCTGTTCTTTCTTGATATGGGGGCCGCCGGTGTCGTCGCTGCACTGGATTTACTGTTCCCCATTATTACTAGAACGTTTATGAACGACTACATTCCCAATCGCAATATGCGATCGATTCTGATCTGGGCCGGCGTCTTGGTTCTCCTCTATGTTCTGCGCATGTTCTGTCAATACTTTGTGAATTACTACGGCCACGTGGTGGGAGTGAACATGGAGTACCAGATGCGCAAGGACCTGTTCAGTCACTTGCAGACTCTGGACTTTAGGTTCTTCGATGATACCAAGGTAGGTCACTTGATGAGTCGCATCGTCAACGACCTGCGTGAGATTTCGGAACTGGCGCACCATGGACCAGAAGACCTATTCATTGCATCGTTGATGTTGGTGGGATCCTTCATCTACCTGATGACCATCAATGTGCCCCTGACTTTGCTTACCTACACCTTTATCCCGGTCATTTTGTGGTTTGCCTACACCAGGCGCACCGCCATGAACCGAGCCTTTACGGAGGAACGGAGAAAGATCGCGGATGTCAATGCTGATGTGGAAAACAGTCTAGCAGGAATTCGTGTTGCCCAGAGTTTCGTCAATGAAGCCTATGAGGAGCGCCGCTTTGAACGGGCCAATACTGCCTTCAAGCTTTCCCGTTATAAGGCCTTTAGGGCCATGGCAGTCTATTCATCGGGTCTTGGATTTTTCACCGACCTCCTGAATGTAGCTGTTTTGATCACTGGGTCTGTGTTTATGTTCCACGGCCAAATTGATTTGGCGGATCTCACCGCCTACCTGTTGTTTGTTGGCTTCTTTTTGCAGCCCATTCGGCGCTTGATTGCCTTTACCCAGCAATACCAGCAGGGTATGACGGGCTTTAACCGTTTTGTGGAGCTGATGAAAGTCTCACCCTTGGTGACAGATAAGCCGGATGCCCATGATTTACCCGCGGTGAAGGGGAATATTGAACTTAGGAATGTCTCGTTTAAGTACACGGAGCAGACGGAGGTTCTCCGAGATGTTTCCCTAAGCATCCCTGCAGGTAGCACCACTGCTTTTGTGGGGCCTTCCGGGGGCGGCAAGACCACTCTGTGTCACTTGATTCCCCGCTTTTATGAGGTGGAGGAAGGAGAAATACTCGTTGATGGTCATGATATTCGGGATGTAACCCTCAGTTCACTGCGTCGTCAAATCGGATTTGTGCAGCAAGATGTCTTCTTGTTTACGGGGACCATTCGCGAGAACATTCTTTATGGCCATCCAGAAGGTTCAGAGGAAGAAATGATCATGGCGGCGAAAAAGGCCCAAATCCATGATTTTATCGAAAGCTTACCTGATGGTTATGACACCTATGTAGGAGAACGGGGGATTAAGCTCTCCGGTGGCCAAAAGCAAAGAATTTCCATTGCCAGAGTGTTTCTAAAGAACCCTCCCATCCTGATCTTAGATGAAGCTACATCGGCCTTGGATACGGCAACAGAGCAAGAAATTCAAGGTGCACTCGCTGAGCTCGCGAAGGAGCGGACGACACTGATTATTGCCCACCGTTTGTCCACGATTCGCCACGCAGACCAAATCGTTGTTCTCACCGATGGTATCATTCGGGAGCAGGGCACGCACCAGGAACTCTTGGAACAAAGAGGGATTTACGCGGGCTTGCATGCCAACCAATTGGATGATGTTGTCTAAGAAACTAGAAAGCCGCAGGTAGCGGCTTTTTTCGTTAATCCAAACTTTTTCTCCGTCTTTTTTGCCCTTTTTCGCAGGTTGGGAAGGATTCTGACTACAATTCGTAGAATAATGGCCCCAGTAAGACAAAAAGAATGGAGGAAGACAGAGTGAAGAGAAAGCTTAGTTTGGTTTTAGTCTTGGTTTTGGTTCTTGGAATTATGGGTGTTACTCAGGCAGCCGAATTACCCTTCAAGATTGGAATTGTCACCGGTACAGTCTCCCAGGGTGAAGAGGAATATCAAGCAGCGCTGAAAATGGTGGCACGTTACCCCGGTTCGATTGAGCACGTAACCTATCCTGACAACTTCATGCAAGAACAAGAAACGGTGATTGGACAAATTTTGCAGTTTGCTATGGATCCACAGATTAAAGCTATCGTAGTATGCCAGGCTGTTCCAGGTACTACTGCTGCTTTCAATACCATTCGTGAAATGCGCGATGATATGGTACTCATTATGGGTCTTCCCCATGAAGATCCCGATATGATTGCTGATGTGGCAGATTTTGCCATGGAATCTGACCAAGAGCGTCGTGGTGGAAATATCGTACGGATCGCCCATGAGATGGGTGCCAAGAAGATTCTCCACTACTCCTTCCCACGTCACATGTC
>JAAYOK010000197.1 GCA_012520355.1 Bacillota bacterium
CTATCTACATCCAGACCGTTTAGGAAACCAGAGTTGACCATGGTGCCGCTCTCTGTATCGGTGTAGGCAGCCTCGGTTACATCTCCTCCTGAAACGACTTCGATGATGGGCAGGCCAAAGGTTTTGGCAAACTCCCAGTCCCTTTGGTCATGGCCAGGAACAGCCATAATTGCGCCTGTTCCATAGCTCATCAAGACATAGTCAGAGACCCAAATGCTGATCTCTTGATTGTTCACAGGATTTATTGCCACAAGACCTTCGATTTTTACCCCTGTTTTGTCTTGGTTCAGTTCAGCACGCTCGAACTCGGATTTCTTCCGAGCTTCCGCTTGGTAGGCAGTGATCGCGGGGATGTTCTCGATCCGATCTTGAAGCGTCTTAAGAACTGGATGCTCCGGTGAAATAACCATATAGGTGGCACCAAAGAGTGTGTCAGGGCGGGTGGTAAATACGGTGAGTGATTGGTCCGTATCTTTAATCTGGAAGGTGACGTCGGCACCTTCGGAGCGCCCAATCCAGTTCCGCTGCTGAATTTTAGCCCGCTCAATATAATCCACTAAGTCTAAATCATTGATGAGCCTTTCAGCATAGGCGGTGATTTTCAGCATCCATTGGTTTTTGACCCTGGTTTCCACTGCATGACCGCAACGTTCGCAACCGTCATCGACGACTTCTTCGTTGGCTAAACCAATCTTACAGCGGGGACACCAGTTAATGGGCATCTCCTTTTTATAGGCAAGACCATGCTCAAAAAGCTTGAGGAAAATCCACTGGGTCCACTTGAAATAGTTGGGGTCTGTGGTGTTCACTTCTCTTGACCAATCGAAGGAAAAACCAATCGATATCATTTGTTCCTTAAAGCGGGCGATATTACGCTCGGTGACCACAGCTGGATGGATTTTCGTCTGAATCGCATAGTTTTCTGCGGGTAAACCAAAAGCATCCCAGCCCATGGGGAAGAGGACATTATAACCTTCCATGCGCCTCTTGCGGGCGACAACATCCAGTGCGGTATAGGGTCTCGGATGACCGACGTGCAGTCCATCCCCTGAAGGGTAAGGGAACTCAACTAGGGCATAGAACTTGGGTTTGCTACGGTCCTCACTGGTTTTAAAGGTCTCTTTGTCTTCCCAGATCCTTTGCCACTTCTTTTCTACCTCTTGATGGTTATAACGGGCCATTTTGCTTCCTCCTCAATCGTTCAATAAAAAAATCTTTCTTCCCTAATAGTTAGAGACGAAAGACTCGCGGTACCACTCTAATTGTTCGATCTCCAAGTCGAGATCAAACCACTTGAGACATGATAACGGAATGACCGGTCTGCGCTAGGGCTAAGCCTTTCACGCAAACAGCTCCCAGGCGAGTTCTTGACCGTGATGTGTTGCTTTGCACCAAACAGCAACTCTCTTCAAGCATCGAGCCAGTCCTTACTACTCCTGTTCACAGCTTTCACATATTACCGACATTGTATCAATTTCGGGAATCGTTGTCAAAGCTTTTTGCAGGCCCCTTTGCTGCAAAGGGGCCCTGATTCCCTAATTGACTCAATCAAACTTAACCCAGGCCGATCCCTTCTGGGAACTCTCCACGCAGCGATGGATAAACTTCACTCCATTCACCCCAGCCTGAGCATCCGGAAAATCCAAGTCTGCTTCTGTAAGGGGGACTCCCGCCTTATGTTTCAGAAGTGCGGTCGTAAACTTCAAGTAGATGTTAGCGAACATCTCATAGTACCCCTCAGCGTGGCCGGCGGCGAGACGGGTCATCTGGGCTGCCTCGGGATAGAAATAATCGTTGCCTCGCCTCAGTCGTTGGTGAGGTTCGCCAAGTTTTACCACTTTGAGGTAGTTCGGGTCTTCCTGGGACCATTCGATGGAACCCTTTGTGCCGAAGATGCGGACGGTTAGGGCGTTATCGTAGCCAATGGCCACTTGGGAGCACCAATAGTTTCCTACAGCACCATTTTTATATTTCACCATAATCATGGCATTGGTATCTAGGGCCCGATGATCGCCCCCAATGTTATCCAAACGTGCGGAGATTTCCTCAATTTCTAAGCCTGTAATATAGGAGACGGTGTGCTCAATGTGAGTTCCGATATCTCCAACACAGTTGGAAATACCAGCTTGTTCTGGGTCCGTTCGCCAGCTCGCTTGTTTGTTTCCCTCGTGTTCAGCGGCGGTTGCTAGCCATCCCATGGGATACTCTGCGGCCACCACTCGGATCTCTCCAATCTCACCATGTTTCACCATCATCTGAGCATGCTTGACGGCAACACATTGGGAGTAAGCATACGTTACGCAAAAGAGCAAGCCCTTCTCTTCAGCAAGGGTTTTCAGTTCTTCTGCTTCTTCTATGGTAAAGGTGAGTGGTTTGTCGCAGACAACATGAATCCCGTTGAGCAAAAAGGCCCTACATGCAGCATAATGCGCATGGTTAGGGGTGGCTACAATAACGAAGTCAATACCATCGTCTCGAGCTGCTTCCTTCTCTGCCATCTCCTGGTAATCGCGATACAAGCGAGTAGGGTCTAGTCTTAGCTTTTCTCCTGTGAGTAAGGTACGCTCATAGTTCGGCGAAAAACTCCCTGCTACCAGTTGGGCCTGTCCATCGAAGGTCGCTCCTTTTCTGTGAACATCACCAATAAAGGAACCTATGGCACCGCCAACCATTCCGAAACGAAGTATTCCTTCCGTAGTTCTTGGTCTGACTTTACCTTCAATCACAGCAAGTCCTCCTTGTTTTATCATTGCTTCATTGCTTCGGTAGTATTAGCTAACCAACTTTGGATCCCTTCCCATTGGATATGTTGTGCAATCTGGAAAGTATCCACCAAAGGACTGTTATTCATCGTTTTTTTCTCCAGCAATTTACAGGGGGAAAATATAAATAGAGAAACTTAAAATTCGAGAAGGAGATCGCTGGAACGCGTCTAATACATAACATTGAAACAACATTTAAACCGGTTTAAGTACCAGTCTTAACCCCAATGGTAGCTATGGTCTCAGAACTGATGTCGTTTTTTTAGCCTGAAATGACTAGAAAATCCGATTTCCCCTAGGCCATTATATTTTATTCAAAATTTAAACCGGTTTAAGAATGGTCATTCGTTTTGACTTGCAAATGGCAAACAGCCACTGCAAATACCAGACATTAAGGAGGAGTAACATTGACAAGACGTTTGCAACTCAATGACGTTGAAGTGGTTGAGATCCCTTGGTCCGAACCTGTGATTACGCGGGATCTTCCGGTGATTCCAGCGGAGACCTACGCAGAACGCCTAGCTAGCCTTAGGGAGCGGATGGAGCAAAATGGGTTTTCCCATGTCATCGTCTACGGAGATCGGGAGCATTTTGCAAATACCCGCTTCTTAACAGGCTACGATCCTCGTTTTGAGGAGAGTTTGGTCATCGTTGGTCTGACCGGAAAACCTCGCCTCTTGGTTGGTTTAGAAGGGCTATACTATGCAGGAATCGCCCAAGGTGTAGAGGTTGAGCTTTATGATAAGTTCAGTCTCCAAGGTCAGCCCCAAAACGGTCGCGACCTAAAGACAATCCTAGCCGACTGCCAGCTCACAACGGGAAGCAAGGTCGGATTAGTAGGATGGAAGTATGACGAATCCGGTGAGTTTACTGAGGCGGAGATCGTCACCGATGTTCCATTCTACATCGTTGATGCCCTTAGGAGACTTGTTGGCTCCAATAACGTGGTGGATGTAACTCGTTGGTTTACTGACACCACAACGGGTCTTCGGATTCCCCTCACGGTGGACGAGATTGCCCGCAACGAAATGATCAACCAGATGGTTTACGCTGGTATGACCCGTGCAATGTCCGCTCTGAAGCCCGGCGTTTCCGAAGTTGAGATTAGTGGTCTCCTGGGCTTTGACGGAAGTGTACCCCTGTCTTGCCACATTGTAGTGAGCTTTGGCGACAATGTTAGTTTGGCCCTCAACAGCCCGACCAATAGAAAGCTCGAGCTCGGCGATCCCCTAAGTGTTGCCTTAGGTGTCTGGGGTGCGAACATTGCCCGTACGGGTATTGCCGCCAGCGGAACCGATGACTTTACGCCAGAGATTGAAGATGCGATTGAGAAAGTATTCGTTCCTTATTTCGACATGTTACTACGGTGGTACGGTTCGCTTCATGTAGGTGTCAAGACCAGTGAGGTATATGATTCCGTCAAGGAGTATATGGAAGAGCCGTTCTTCAACATTGCACTCAACGCTGGTCACCTCATTCACGATGAAGAGTGGATTAATGCACCTTTTGTACCTGGTTCTGAAGATGTGCTAGCCTCAGGAACCATGATTCAATGCGATATTATTGTTCCAGCAACAGCTCCCTATCCTGGTGTTCACACCGAGGATGGACTTGTAGTAGCTGACTCGGACCTCCGGGCCAAGCTCGCTGAGAAGTATCCCGAGGTCTGGGACCGGATGCAAAAACGCAGAACTATGATGGAGAGTCTAGGTTACAAGTTGCACGAAGATGTCTTGCCTATGAACGATATGCAAGGTCAAGTACAGCCCTTTATGCTGAGTCCTACGCAGGTGCTGAGCTTAAAGAAATAACGGCAAGAACTTGTCCGAATACCAAGAAACAAAGGAGGGTCGAGGTTTCCTGTTTTCCGCTGAAAAACCCAAAGCACAAACAATATCGATGGAGGGATAAGATTGAAAAGACTCGTAACACGTAAAGTGTCTATTGCTTTAGTTCTTAGCTTCATCTTAGTAGCCAGTTTCACAGCACTTGCTGCTGCCAAGCCGTTGATCGGGGTATCCATTCGTAGCTTGTCTGAAGAGCGTTGGGACAGAGAGAAAGCCATGATGGAAACCGCTGCCCATGAGCTCGGTGCCGACATCATGTTTACCGATGCCAACCATGACGAAGCTCTCCAAAACTCCCAGATCGAAAACCTCATTGCTAGAGGCGTTGACGTTCTGGTGATCATTGCCCAAAACAGTGACGTTGCAGCCATGGGAGTACAAATGGCTTCCGAAGAAGGCATTCCAGTGATTGCCTATGACGTTGCCGTATTCCATCCAGATGCCATTTATCTATCCTTTGACAGCGTACGCGTTGGACACGAAATGGCGAAAGCTATTGTTGAACGTGTTCCTAAAGGAAACTATATGTGGATTGGCGGATCGCCCACCGATGACAACGCCTACCTCGTACGTGAAGGGCACTTCCAAGTTCTCCAACCTCTCATCGACAGCGGTGACATTGTCCTCGTAGGTGAGCAATGGAGTCCAGCATGGAGCCCACAAGAAGCTATGATGCACATGGAAAACGCACTTGTTGCCAACAATGACAAGATTGATGCAGTTGTAGCCTCTAACGACGGTACTGCAGGTGGAGCTATCCAAGCCCTCATGGAACCAGGTCTAGCAGGTAAAGTTCCTGTGAGCGGTCAAGACGTTGACCTCGCAGCAGCCCAGCGTATTGCTGAAGGCACCCAAACCGTCTCGATTTTCAAAGACGTACGCGTCTTGGCTCGTGTAGCCATGGAAGCTGCAGTTGAGTTGGCTAATGGTCAAACCCCAAGCGCATTGAATGGTAAGTACAGAAATGCCGAGCGCGGTATTGAGCAAGATGCAATCTTGTTGGACGTTGTACCTGTAACCCAGGAGAACCTCTATGAGGTCATCATCAAGGGTGGCTTCCATGCCCTTGAAGACGTATATCGCAACGTTCCCAAGTCCGAGTGGCCTGAGCAGTAGGTTGTAAAACAGTAAGTAGACAATTCTAACAGAAAGCGGTGGACTTATGCCAGAACCAAAACGTATTCTTCTACAGATATCGAATGTGAGCAAAGAGTTTCCGGGGACCAAAGCCTTGGACAATGTGAACCTAGATGTCTATGAGGGCGAAATTCTGGCCATCTGCGGCGAGAACGGGGCTGGCAAGTCCACCCTTATGAAAATTCTCAGTGGGGTCTATCCCCATGGGACCTAC
>JAAYOK010000198.1 GCA_012520355.1 Bacillota bacterium
ATCTTCCTGAAGCAAGTGGTGCTTCAGAGATTCTGCAGTGGCTGTGGCCACTTTTGACCACACGTTTTATCTACGTCATCGTGATCGCTTATGTAGTCGATACAATCTCGGCCCTCTATCGAGGTCTCGTGGAAAACGCGCCAAGGAGGTAGTGCTTTGCTGACGATTATCGAAAATGTTCATGTCTTCGCCCCGGAGGATTTAGGCATCTGTGATCTTGTTTTTTGCCATGACAAGATTGTGGAGATTGGGCAAGGGCTTTTGGCCTCTTATCCCAAGGCAAAACAGATGGAGGGTCGGGGTTTCATTGCGACTCCAGGCTTGATCGATCAACATGTCCATGTCACAGGTGGAGGCGGTGAGGGGAGTTTTCGAACTCGAGTGCCAGAGTTAAAGATGACTGACTGTGTGCGTGCTGGCGTCACAACTCTGGTTGGGGTACTGGGCACCGACGGAGTGACCCGCAGTGTGGAAAACCTCTTGGCCAAGACCAAGGCCTTGGGGGAAGAGGGCCTTACCGCCTATTGTCTCACCGGTTCCTATGAGTATCCCACAGTTACGCTGACCGGTGATCTGAAGAAGGACATTGCCTTTATCGGAGAAGTCTTGGGTGTGAAGGTGGCCCTCTCAGACCACCGCTCATCTCACTTGAGCAAGGCCGAGTTGATCCGATTGGTGAGTGATGTGCGTATGGCCTCTCTTATCAGTGGTAAACCGGGAGTTGTGACCATTCACATGGGACGGGGTAAGGAAAACCTCGATCTCATCTTTGAGGTTCTCGCAGAAACGAATCTTCCCATCAAGCACTTTAGGCCAACCCATGTGGGGAAACTTGGCGAGCCTGCAGTCCGCTTTGCTAAGCTCGGCGGCTATCTTGACTTTACCGCCAGTCCCAATCCCAGTGATACAACTCGAGATATTATTGGCGCCTTACAGGCCGGCGTGTCTTTGGAGAGAGTGACCTTGAGTTCGGACTCCAACGGGAGTTTGCCGCAGTGGAATGAAAAGAACGAAATGATCGGAATTGTCGCAGCCTCCATGACATCCCTCCATGCTGTCTTAAAAGAGTTGATTCAAGTGGAAAAGCTGGAAATGTCTTCTGCCTTGTCCCTGGTGACTACGAATGTAGCTCGAGCCCTGGAGTTACACGAAAGTAAAGGACGGTTAAAAGAGGGCTTCGCCGCCGATATCCTGCTCCTTGATTCTGACCTGAACATTGACACTGTCATAGCAAGGGGTCAGGTACTGATGGCAAGAGGGACACTTCAAGTCCAAGATACCTACCCATCGTAGGCCCCTTGAAGGAGATCTTGCGTCTAAGGTGAAGGTTATCAGGAATCAATGGAAGGGACAATGTATTGTGGCCGATAGGAAAAAGTTACGCAATGGACATTTCACACTCTCGGATTATCTGATCCTCGCTATGCTGGCGGCCATGGGTATTGCCAGCAAGGTAATTATTGTACCCTTGGCCCAGGCCATTACAGGTCCCCTATTTATTCCAGGTGGAGTTGTGGCTGGTGGGTTTTTTATGCTGTTTTTAATCTTAGGTACAGCCCTCACTGGCAAACTTGGGGCAGCAGTCTTGATTTCCCTCATCCAAGCTGTCCTTGTCACCATCACTGGTACCTTTGGTTCACACGGCGCTGCGAGCCTTTTCACCTATACGCTACCTGGACTTGCGGTAGAAGCCTGGTTTTTCCTAAGTAAGCATCGGGGCTGTTGCCCCCTGTGCTGTTTTGTCGGGGGTATGATTGCTAATGTGGCAGGAACATTTGCTGTCAACACAGCGATTTTCCGCCTGTCCTTTGTCCCCCTTATGTTGTCGCTTTCCGTGGCAGCCCTCTCTGGAGGCGTAGGCGGTCTTGTGGCCAGTAGTGTGGCGCGTAATCTAAAAAAGTTGGATATATTGTAGTTGAGAGGGGGACCATCGATGTCTAGAAGCTCGCGCAAACAGACCATCATCATCATAGTAGCCGTTCTAGGACTCGCACTCTTGGTTGCAGTCTTAGCCTATTTCAACGCTGGCGATCTGAACCGGAAAAAGACTTTAGAAGAGGGCGCCCAGTTTGTCCTACGCTATGCTGACCAAGAGTATCGAGTGAGTCGGGGAGAAGTCATGGAATTAGGTACTACAGAATTCTCTACTATCATGCGAACCAGTTCCACAGCCCCCACCGAGGTCACATTTGAAGGAATAGAGCTCAAGAAGCTGTTCCAAGCGTACGAAATTCGCGTCGAAGCCGACTCCATGATCGATGTCAAGGCCTTGGATGGGTACGTTTCTGTCTTGGACGGAGAAGAGGTTCTAGAGCCAGAAAGTGTCTATCTGACTATTGCTATGAATGGGGAGCCTTTGCAAACCAAGAGTGAGGGTGGTTCGGGCCCATTTTATCTTGTACTTCCCAAGGCAACCTTCGCCCAACGCTGGGTTAAGTTCGTGGAGGAGATTTTTGTCCAGTGAGAGCATTAGAAGGCCGTCAGATTAGCTTCACATATCCAGGGGGGAAACCCCTCTTGAGCCAGGTCAATTTCTCTGTGAAACCTGGAGAATGCGTGATTCTAAGAGGACCCTCAGGTTCAGGGAAGACCACCCTATGTCACATTGCTGCGGGTATTATCCCCCGCTCCATTTCCGGTGATTTCCAGGGCGAAATCCTACTTTGGGGTCAGGAACTACAAGGTCTGTCCTTGGCCCAGGTTGTGCAGGAACTTGGTATCCTTATGCAAAATCCCGATGCTCAGCTCTTTTTCCCCACGGTCGAAGATGAGCTGGCTTTTGGACCCGAAAACCTTTGCTTGCCTCGGGGAGAAATCGCTCTTCGTATTGCTGAAGCCCTGGGTGCCGTGGAAATGAGCACCTATCGCTTGGCGGAAATAGAGACTCTGTCTCAGGGACAAAAACAGCGGATTGCTCTGGCGGCCGTACTGGCCCTCAGGCCTAGGATCCTGATCTTAGATGAAGCCTTTTCTCAGCTCGATACAGCCTCCACCGCGATCGTCCAAGGAGTCTTACGCCGGCAAAAAGAGTTGGGTCACGCCATTTTCCTGGTGGAAAATGGTGAGGAGCATCTCCATCTCGCGGATCGTCTTTACGAGCTGAGAGACGGTGAGGTTAGGGAGGTAACCCTGTGATTCCAGCCATTAGCGTCTCAGATTTAATCTTCCGCTACGATAAGGGAGATTTTCTGCTTACTTGTCCTCAACTTCATTTCGCCCAAGGTGAGCTGACCCTCATAACTGGGGCCAATGGCAGCGGTAAGACGACCCTGGCCAAGTTAATCAGCGGCATCTTGAGGCCAAGCCAGGGTCAGGTCCAGATTTACGGCCAATCCACGCAGAGCCTTTCCCTGGGTGAAATCGGTAAAAAGCTCGGCTACCTCTTCCAAGACCCCTCACGCCAACTCTTTGCAGGAACGGTCTGGAGAGAAATGACCTATGTGCCTCATCTCCTAAGGCAGGAGCAGGGGCCTACTGACGAAAAGGCTCACCACCTCTTGGAACGCTTTGGCCTGGGGAAGCTTAGGGAGCGAAGTACATACTACCTCAGTGGAGGCGAGAGACAAAGACTCGCGATCTGTACAATTCTTATGGGTGGTGCAACGTTCTTACTTCTGGATGAGCCCACCGTGGGTTTGGACAAGCAGAACCGAACCATTCTCTATGGCATTTTGGACGATCTTCTCTTAGAGGGAAAGGGGATCGCGGTGATCACGCATGAAAACGAGTTAATCCAGCGCTTTTCCCAGGCACCCCGGGTTAGAGTGGAAAGTGGGCAGGTGAGCCTATGAGTAAGGTCGATCCAAGGGTGAAGTTACTTTGGGTATTACTTTGTACAAGCGGGGCATTAATCTTCACTCGACTCCTCTGGATGGCAGGCCTCGTGCTTTTTACCCTACTCGGTACCATGGGTTTTGGCGCGGATCGTAAGGGACTGGGCGGCAGACTAGGCCGTTTCTTACCCGTTTTTTTTGTGATTTTCCTGATCCATGTGGTCTTTGTGCATACTGGGACCCCACTTGTGGTGGTCAAGGGCTTTCCCGTGGTGACTTCGGATGGTCTGATGCGCGGGGCCACCACCTTGTTACGGTTTTTTGTCATCCTGAGCTCCGCCGCGGTGATGGCTGCTGAGGACATGCGGCGAGTGCTTGCTGCTTTGAATCAAATGAAAGTACCCTATCTCTTTTCTTTCCTACTCATGATCGCGCTCCGTTTCATTCCTTTCTTCAAAGCTTCCTTTTCAGACTCCTTAATTGCCCTGCAACTACGGGGAGTTGAACTCAAGAAGCTTCCCTTGGGCAAAAAATTGCGTGTGTATAGCGATCTCTTGCTCCCAGTTGTGGCCGATGCTGTGGTGAAAAGCAGAGTCTTAGCCATTGTGATGGAAGCTCGGGGCTTTGGAGCTCTAAACAAGCGTACAAGCTATATAGAGGTGAAGATGACGCCATTGGATTGGGTTCTAACATTGGCGCTAGCCACCTTGGGTGCCGCGGCCTTTGGTGGTTACTACTTTAGTTAGGGGGCATTGTATGAAGGCGATGGCAATTTGTGGTACGTCCAACTCGGGGAAAACAGCCCTGTGTGAGGTGATCATCTCGGGACTTCGGGCCAGGGGCTATACGGTAGGGTCCGTAAAGGAAATTCATTCCCCCGATTTTGCCCTTGACCCTGATCTGGCAGAAGATACAGGTCGACACCGGCAAAGTGGTTCACAGCTCATTACAGCCCGGGCTTTCCACGAGACAGACATTCTGTATCAGGGGAAGCTTCCCATTGATGAGATTCTAAAGCACTATCATCACGACTTTGTGATCTTAGAAGGGGTGAGCGACTGTAATTGTCCTCGCATTTTAACAGCCCATCAAATAGATGAGGTCGAAGAGCGTATGGATGAGCGGGTGGTAGCTGTCTCCGGGGTGTTAGCTAACACCGGTCTGACAGAGGTTATGGGTGTCCCTGTTTTTCACGCTTTGCAAAACCCGGACAAGCTCCTTGACTTTGTGGAGGAACATGCCTTTGCACCCCTTCCCTCCTTTGAGTCCGATTGCTGTTCTCTTTGCGGTCAGAGTTGCCGTGAGCTCGCAGG
The DNA here is from genome assembly GCA_012520355.1 of Bacillota bacterium. Classification (GTDB taxonomy): domain Bacteria; phylum Bacillota; class Limnochordia; order Darwinibacteriales; family Darwinibacteriaceae; genus UBA5420. The sequence goes on from JAAYOK010000198.1 coordinate 5,087, forward strand.
CGAAATTGCCAGGGGTAAAGCCACAAGGGAAGAGTGTATCCTGGATAGTTCCACAGCGGAACTCCTGGTGAACGGTGTTTCGCTACCCATGGTACCTTTTGTCCAGAAGATACTCAAAAATGCAGTGCTAGGTGTTGTTCAAGAACTTGATGGCTATAAAGAACATGGCGAAATTGTGGTCAGGGTGAAATCATCATGAACTCGATTCTCCGATTTCCATCGAAGAAAAACAAAGTTACATTAGAAGATGGAGTTGTGGTCAAACGCCACCACGACGGAGACGCCCTTTTGCGTGAAGCTAACCTCTTAAGACGGCTGCACCAAGCGGGGCTGGCAGTTCCAGCTCTCCTGGCTTTAGAGGAGGATGCTCTGAGGCTGGAGTATCTGGAAGGACCCACCTATGCTGATCTTGTGGATACCATGACCCCGCAGCAAGCGGATTCCCTTGGGAGTTGGCTTGCTTTGTACCATAGCATTACCGGTTCTTTGCGGGGTGACTGTAACTTGCGCAACTTCTTGTGGTCTGAGGGACGCTGCGTGGGTGTAGACTTTGAAGACAGAGAAGTCTTTGGGGAGCCCGAAGTGGATATGGGCAAAATTCTGGCTTTTGCTGTCACGTACCATCCTTCCTTTAGTACGAAAAAAGCAAAGAGTGCCCGCTTTTTGCTCCAAGCGTTTCGCAGGACCGGTGGCGAGCTTAGTCGGATCAGGCAGGCGTACTTAGCTGAGATCACAGCTATGAATCAGAGGCGAAAAGGCGATCCCATTGGTTCTCAGCTAGCAGCTTTGTTTTTTGCTAAGCTTATGTAAAAAAAGATCCAAAAGCCACCAAAGGATTATTGCATTTGATGCCTAAATATCATATGGTTGAGTTATAAATGTTACGATAATTTTTTCACAGGAGGTAGTTATGGGGACCTGTAATTGTAAAACGGCCTGGGATGAGCTGAATGAAGTCATTGAGGCCTATCGTGGTCAGGAGTCTGCACTGATCGAAGTGCTACACAAGGCACAGGAAATAATGGGGTATCTGCCCCGGGATGTGCAAGAGGCAATTGCTGAAGGATTGCATGTCCCCTTAAATAAGGTCTATGGTGTGGTTTCCTTCTATCATCATTTCTCCGTGGAGCCCAAGGGGAAATACCAGATCGCTGTTTGTAATGGGACCGCCTGCTATGTCAAGGGTGCTCCAGCTGTGATCAGCGGTCTAGAAGAAGCGTTAGGGATTAAAGCTGGAGAAACCACAGAGGATGGCAAGTTTTCCCTGGCTGCCGTACGTTGTTTAGGGGCCTGCAGTCTCGCTCCTGTCATGACCATTAATCAAAAAGCCTATGGACTTATGGACGCGGAAAGAGCTGTAGAGATCATTAGGCAGTATGAGTAGTGAACAGAAGTGGAGGTGAGGGTCCATGATTAGAACGCTAGACGATTTGAAGGAGTTTAAGGTTCAGCAAGAAGAGCGCCTGCAACAAGAAAAAACAAGAACGCAGGCGAAGGTCTTGGTGGGTATGGGCACCTGCGGAATTGCAGCAGGGGCACAAGAGGTCTACGATGTAATTTGCCAAGAGCTGAGTGAGCAAGGTGTTGAAGATGTAGTGGTGGCCCAAACGGGCTGCATTGGCTTTTGTGCGCAAGAACCCTTAGCTGAGGTCATCTTGCCCGATGGCCAAAGGGTGCTTTATGGCCATGTTGATGCGGAAAAGGCCCGCAAGGTTGTAACTGAACATGTGCTGGCAGGCCGGGTCATCACAGAATGGGCGGTCAACGGTGGGAGCCTGCTCCCTACAGAAGAACAAGGGGAAGCTGAGCTTGTGGAAGTAGGCGAGGTACCCTTTTTCAAGAACCAAGTTCGCATCGCCTTGAGAAATTGCGGAGTGATCAATCCTGAGTCCCTCGGCGAATATATTGCCCGGGATGGTTATCAATCGTTAGCCAAAGTGTTGACTGGAATGACTCCGGCTGAAGTTATTGCCGAGGTAAAAAAGTCGGGGCTAAGAGGCAGGGGCGGCGGTGGGTTTTCCACTGGTACGAAGTGGGAGTTTGCCCATAAGCAGCCTCCGGGGCAAAAATACATTGTCTGTAATGCGGACGAAGGTGACCCCGGTGCCTTTATGGACCGCAGTATTTTAGAGGGCGATCCCCATAGTGTCGTGGAAGGTATGGCCATTGGCGCCTACGCGATTGGTGCAAACAAGGGCTATGTCTATTGCCGTGCAGAGTATCCCATCGCTGTGAAACGCCTAAATCTAGCCATAGCCCAAGCGAAAGAGCAGGGGCTCTTGGGGGAGAACATTCTTGGTACAGACTTCTCCTTTGATCTCGAAGTCCGCCTTGGTGCTGGTGCCTTTGTATGCGGTGAAGAAACGGCCCTTTTGGCCTCCATCGAAGGACAAAGGGGCGAACCTCGATTGCGTCCGCCATATCCGGCAGTTTCAGGGCTATGGGGCAAACCTACGATTATTAATAATGTAGAGACCTTTGCCAATGTAGCTCCCATCATTCATCGGGGTTCAGATTGGTTCGCGAGCATAGGCTCTGAGAACAGTAAGGGCACAAAGGTCTTTGCTCTTGCAGGCGAAATCAATAATATCGGCTTGGCCGAAATTCCCATGGGCACAACCTTGCGTGAAGTGATCTATGATATCGGTGGAGGCATTCCAGAAGGAAAGAAGTTCAAAGGGGCCCAAACAGGAGGGCCATCCGGTGGCTGTATTCCTGCAGAGTTCCTGGATACCCCCATTGATTATGATAATTTAGCCAAACTCGGTACCATTATGGGATCTGGTGGTTTGATTATTATGGCTGAAGATACTTGTATGGTCGACTTGGCCCGTTTCTTCTTAGATTTTACCCAAGAAGAATCTTGCGGCAAGTGTCCTCCTTGCCGTGTAGGAACCACAGTGATGCTCGATCTGCTCAATCGGATTGTGGAAGGCAAGGGCGAAGAGGGAGACTTAGAGAAACTCGAAGAGCTTGGCCAAAATATCAAGGCAGCATCCCTCTGTGGACTCGGTCAG
>JAAYOK010000199.1 GCA_012520355.1 Bacillota bacterium
CAATCACGATCTCTGTGATCTTGCCGCCGCTTACTGTAACATCAAGGACAAGCTCGCCACCGAAACCTTGAGCGCTACCACGATGGGTACCATCCCCGACATTGATTGCGAAGGCTGCATCTGCCGAGGCTGTAGGCTCCTCAGGGACCTCCACTACGACGATACCGGTACCTGTCAAAGCATCCTGTACTGCTGCTAGGAGAGCATTGCTGGTAAAGGTCGCCCCACTGATCACGTCAAGCTCCGTGCTTTGAGCCTCAACAATCTTGGCCGTTAACTCCTCAAGAGCAGAATCTGCAATAAAGGGGGTCTCTTGGTGGGGTCGAACTGCTACTTCACTGATTTTACCATCACTGATGGTCACATCGACAATCAGATCACCGCCGAAACCTTCAGCTATTCCGGCATATACTCCATCTTCATAGCTGCCAGTAGCTTTCTTTAGGGCCTTGCCAACTGCTTCTAAGAGGGCATTACTACTTACTGTTGCGCCGCTCACTGCATCAACACTGGCACTTTGGGCCTCAACCACAGTAGCAGTCAACTGCTCTAGGGCTGCATCTGCTACAAAAGGTGTTTCCTGGTGCGGCCTGACTGCGACTTCACTAATCTTTCCATCACTAATGGTCACATCGACAATCAGATCACCGCCAAAACCCTTGGCTGTACCAACATAGGTACCGTCTTTCATTCCGTCGGCCTCAGAAATCATGGACCAAGCTGCCGCGGATACTAAAAGCAAACCAATGAATAATACCAGACTAACATTTCTCCTTGTGCGCAATGTAAGCACTAGTAAACCCCCTCTTGTTCTATTGATTCCACTTAAAACTCTTGGCCTACTCGATCAGCCCACAATGTGATAAAGTCCACAAGTTGCTCCCGAGAAGGGCTATGCATATTACGAACATAATAGCCCGATGTCGCCTTGCCCATGGCCAGAGCTTCTTCCACACCTAACTGTAACATCAAACCCAGACAAAATCCAGCATTAAAGTTGTCCCCAGCACCCGTCGTTAGGCGCGGTTTCGATGTATAAGGACCTTCGATATAATAATACTCTCCTTCGACATACGCCCCTGCTTCAAAGGTTGGATGCACCATCAGGCACCAAAGCCCTAAATCTTCACCGAGGGCTCTAACGATTTCTTCGAGCCCAACCTCTTCCACCGGTTTGCTGAGGGTCAAGCCACGCACGGTAGCAATCTCAGAAGCTTCTTTCCGGTTGAGACCAAGGATAACGCGGTAATGGGTGGAGAATTTTTCAATCATCTCCAGAGCGTCTAAAATGTCCTCGGGACTACGTTTGCTCGGATCCGCTAGATCCACGAAGAAGAATGGACGATAACCCGTTGGATGTGGATTCATGAGTTCCAGTAGCCCTGCCCAGATCTCGTTCATGTGCGGTGTCATAGTCCAGTTGACCGTAGCCACTAGATCGGCCCCACCAAAGATCTTCTTCAGTTCCTCATCGCCAACTTCGCTCTGGAGCGCGGCCCAGTTGACATCGCCCATGGACTCCATCTTGCCCAGCATGATTTTCCCATCATCAAACTCCACAGCATCGGTATGACCGGGCTCTGCAATGGAAAACACTCTGTTACATGCATCTGTCAACTCTTTAAAAACAGGATGAATATTGGGTTTCCCCAAGGAGCCGATATACGATACGCTTGTGCCCGCTTGGACCAGGGCATTGCCCATAATGGGTCCGTTGCCACCGAGTTTCATCGTCTTGGAGACAAACTCGATGTTGGTGCTTAATCCAGCAGCCTTGGAGATCCGCTCGCCAAATTGGCGCATTTCGGTCATCCGCGTATAGGAATCAAAAGATTCCCTGCGATCTACCACTTCCACAATCTCATCTACAAATCCATCAAACCCGATGGCAACCGATAATGGCGCTGGGTCAAGATCTTGTAAGCGCTTAGATAATTGCTGTAGTTTCGTTTGCATTGATTTCCATTTACCTCCCAAAATGAGCTCTATTTTCAGTTCTCGATCTGGCACGATTATCCTTCTGAGGATCCTAGTTCACTAAGAAGATCACGGCATAGCGAGCGAAAAAGTCATACTGGACCATGGCTTCCAAAACTCGCTGGGTATCTTCTGCACTGAGATACACACCCGTTTTCGAGGCATCAGCCACCGCGATGGCCTCAACAACCAAGGGTGCTACATAAGGATAATCTGAATCCAAAGCGATGCGCTGCAGAAGTTCCGAGGTCAGTTCGGCGCCATAGCCCACAACACCTTTATCCTGCACCAAATCTTGTCCCGCTAACACTCCACCGTAAAGAAGTTGGCCTGATTCGCTATAGATACGAGGACTCATACCCCGGCGCACATCAAGGTGACGGGCATCAACAACCAGACCAGTATAAAAGGTACCTTCTGTTGCTAGTTTGTCACTTACAGCCTTGGGGCTAGTCTCCAGCGCAGCGTATATTCTTTCTACTTTCAGATCCTTCCAATAGTACCGCCCTTCTTGCTCAGCAGTAATTACTAACTCGAAGCGTCCAGGGCCCGACTGCGTCTCTACGTAAGGGATCTGTAAAGCTTGCCACGAACCTGGCTTGAGGATATGCTCAGACACATGGTGCTTCATTACTTCATTATTACTCTGGATATGGCATAGAGTCATAGTGATGGTGGTATCCTCAAGATCAGTACGCCAGGCCATGTGAATAGAATACGCTTTTCCTCCATCTAAAGGGAGATCAAAACGAAACTCCTGCCCGGCCCCGAGCATCAAAGCTGTACCCATGGCCAAGACACTTTGACTCATGGTTAGAAGGAATAGGAATAAAGTTACAAGTACGCTGATTCGAATTGATGGTATGCTTTTGTGCATTGACAAACCTCCATTTGGGGCGAATTTCCATTCGTGCCGCTTTCCCCCTGATCTTATACAATAAACTTACCACAAAAGGGGGAGTTTTTCTTGACTAGAAAAAGTTGGTTACTTTTCAGCCTAGTACTTATGAGTCTAGTAATTACAGGATGTTCGTCCATTTCGGATCAAGGTGGGGGGATTCCCTCCAAAAATGAACCGCTCTGGCTCGTGGATGGTTTCGACTTTCCTGTTGGGGACCCTGGCGGCCGAGGTTGGGCCATCACGGGCTATGATTTTCTTAGTTGGAGCAATTATAGCAACTCTTACCATCCAGGCGAAGACTGGAATATCCCTGGAATAGGAAACGGCGACCAAGGTGAAGTCGTCTACTCCATAGCCAATGGAGAGGTTGTCTTCTCAGGTTGGAACACAGCCCTTGGTCATGTGGTTCTGATCAAACACGCGATTTCCCCAGACGATTTCGTCTGGTCCCAATACGCCCATCTAGATGAACGCTGGGTGTCCAAAGGCCAGCGAGTATCCAGGCGTCAACCCATCGGCACCGTGGGCCGAGGCCCCAACAATCGCTTTGCTGCACACCTCCACTTTGAGATGCGCAAAGTTGATTTGCCTGCCAATGCCTGGCCCCGCAGTAACGGAGCAGCCTGGAACCGCTCCAAGGTGACCGATTATTGGCTCCATCCCACATCCTTCATAAATCAGAACAGACCATAACGGGGTTTTGTGCTAGAATATAGGTATTATGAAATGAGGAGGCGCTTTATGTTCGTTGAAAATTTTGCCCTATCTAAGGTTACTTCGCTTGGAGTGGGTGGACCCGCCGACCTCTTCATATCTGCTCAATCCGCTGATGACGTTGCCCAAGCACAGCGTTTTGCCTTAGAGAAAGGCTTACCTTTAACTGTAATCGGCTACGGAACCAATCTCCTGGTTCGAGATGGAGGAATCCGAGGAGTAGTTGTGCAAATCGCAGAATCCCTATCCTCCGCTCAGGTTCAAGGAACCAGCATCACGGCCCAAGCAGGTTGTTTATTGGGCTCCCTAGCTAAGCTCGCCCTCCACCACGGACTGACTGGCCTAGAGTTTGCCGTGGGGATTCCTGGAGGGCTCGGCGGCGCTACGTTTATGAACGCCGGTGCCTATGGAGGCGAAATTGGCCCCCTCATTGAGAAGGTGGAGTTTGTCCAAGGAGGTAGACTGCAAAGCTGGAACCGAGATGAATTCTACTTTGCCTACCGCTCGAGCCGTTTACAACATGAAGCCAAGGATGCCATTGTTACAGCTGTGGAACTACGACTCGAGCCAGGGTCAAAAGAAACCATTTTCCAGACCATGAACGGTTTTCAAGAACAAAGGCGCAGCAAACAACCCCTTGAATATCCAAGTGCCGGGAGTACCTTTAAACGCCCACCAGGGCACTACGTGGGCCCCTTAATTGAACAGGCCGGACTAAAGGGGATGCGCGTGGGTGGAGCCGAAGTATCCATGAAGCACGCAGGTTTTCTCGTAAAAAAAGATGAGGCGCGCTCCCGGGATTTTTTGGATCTCATTCGCCAGATCCAAGAAACCATCCTAGAGGAGTTCGGCATCGCCCTAGAACCGGAAATCCGCATTCTCGGCGAAGACTGAAAAACCACCTAACGAAGCAGTTTTTCCAGGTTTTCCTTTAACTCCCGGCGGATAGCCGGACGTAAATCCATCGTTTCTAGCATCTGCAGGACCTGATCGACACGCCTTCGATCAAAGGCCTGCTCTCTCTTTACAAAGGGTTGCCGCACGGGACGGGGTTTTTCTCGCCCGGGCCTCCCAGTGGAGCTAGCCCGTAGTTCTTCTTTAATCAACCGCTTACAGTACCCCACCGGACAGTTCTCATTCCGGCATCTCTCTTCATCTAAGCAAATTTCCCCTAGTGCCTTCTCTAAGGCATGGAGCTGCCCTGCAGCCGTCCTAAGGGCTCCCAGCTCAGTTTCTTGCCCTCTTCTTTCCCTCACAAGGGGTACAACAAGATAGGCCAGGAGGCTCACTAGAACCAGCACAAAGAAGG
>JAAYOK010000200.1 GCA_012520355.1 Bacillota bacterium
GATGCAAAAGCTCTTTGCCATTCGTGGCGTAGAGTTCTTTATCGTCTATCAGAGCCTGGAGGCGGTCACGGTTTTCTTTTACCCAAGACTCCCTAAAGGCCCACACTTCGCCCTCACTGAGACAAAAGAGGAGTTTGTGTTCTTTGGCCCAGCTAAAATAGACTCTTTCGGTTTTTTCAAGCTTGGCTAGGAGTTTCTCCGCTTCCTCTTCCACCTGTTGGAAGGTTGGATCCAAGCTAGTAAGCGTGGAGGTGGTGACTTCGCCATCTAGGGGCAAGCGTTCGATCAAGGTTCGGAAACCGAGTTCTTCGAACATGGTTCGGACTGCGCTCGTATTCATTTCTTTCTTCTCTGCTAAATCAACTTCAATGGGAGCATTGAGGCGGATGGTGGCCAACTCTTTGCTCAAGAAGGCTTGTCCCTTGTAGGTGGTGAGGTTTTCCTTACGCTTACCCTTCAGTTCATCGAGATGTTCATAGACTCCCTCAATGGAATCATACTGTTGCAAGAGCTGTAAGGCTGTTTTCTCGCCAATGCCTGGCACCCCTGGAATATTATCGGAACTATCACCCATGAGACCTTTCAGGTCAATGACTTGGCTCGGTGTTAAGCCATAGCTCTTGCGGAGTGCTTCTTCCGTCATGAGTTCGGTTTCGGTAATGCCCCGCTTGGTAAATAGAACCTTGGTCTGGGCTGAGATCAGCTGGAAGGCATCCCGATCGCCGGTGACAATATATACTTCGTAGCCTTCTCCTTCTCCCTTTTTGGCCAAGGTTCCCAGCAGATCATCCGCTTCGTAGCCAGCAAGTTCAATCCGGCCAATCCCGAGCTTGTCTAAAAGCTCCTTCATAACGGGGATCTGGGAGCGGAGATCATCAGGCATCCCTTTTCGATTTGCTTTGTATTCGTCAAAAGCGGTATGGCGGAATGTTGGGCCGGAGACGTCAAAGGTGACTAACATTTGGTCTGGCTTGTAATCCTCCTGGAGCCTAAGGAGCATCATGGTCAAACCATAGACTGCATTGGTAGGCTCACCACTGGGATTGGTCAGGGGAGGCAAGGCATAAAAGGCCCGGTTTATTAAACTGTTTCCATCAATGAGAAACAGACGTTTTTCCACAGGACATCCCTCATTTCTGTTTTGTCTATTCCACGCCCGGTTGTGAAAACCTCCCTTTACTGGATAAAGACACCCTTTCTACCGAGTATTACATAGAGGCTTGGCCTTGAAAGGGGCGAATGAAGGGGTGTAAGATAGATTTAGTCTAAAAAAGGAGTATGCCTATGCGACCAACAAAGTTCATACTGAGTGTTCTTATTTTATCCGTCTTGGCTGGCCCCTTCCTTGGCACAGGAGAGGCCTTAGCGGCCTTTGTCGATATCAATCATAACTGGGCAAAGGATGCCATTTTAGCGCTGGATGACGATGGTCTTTTTGCAGACCTCTGGACAGAGACGTTCAATCCCTCCGCAAGTCTAACCCATGAAGAAGCCTTCACTTTGTTTGCTCAAGCCTTTGAGCTATCCCTAGAAGAAAGGGAGGCCCTCGAAAGTTGGCTAGGAGACCTCTTGGTGAGTCATCCAGAGGGAATCACCCGGGGTGAGTTTGCGGCAGCTCTAGCAAACCTTGTGGCCCTAGGAGAGATGGTGGCGGTACCAAAGGATTTCTATCCTTCCTTTGCTGATGTCAGCTATGATTATCCCGGATTTTTAGGAGTTGAGCTGCTCCAGCGACTTGGCCTGCTACCAACCCACATGATGGGTCGTTTTGAACCCTACCGCCTACTCACACGAAGTGAGGCTGCCTTCCTTTTAGCTGGGGCCAGGGAACTTGAGAAGATTGAGGGCGTGATTGCTACAGTTGCCGAAGGAGGCAAGGGCTTGACACTCACGGAGAATGAAGGCGAAAACGAGCACAGCTTCTCCCTTCTAGGGGAAACCCTTTACGTGGGGCCAGGTACCTTGACTTCCAAGGCTTCGAGTAAGGATGACGAGCTGCAAGAAGGTCAGAGCATCACCCTTTTGGCTCGGAAAAACCAAGCTCTCCTCGTCCGGCTTGAACAGGTTTCAAACGCCCAGGTTCTGATGAATGGTTTGAACCAGGCCACCAAGGTCTTAGTGGATGTTTTAACGCCAGAGCAAATTAACGCCTTGATTGCCGGTGACTGGGAGCAGCTCGGCGAAGAGGTTCGGTATGAGCTCTATGACCAGCTTGTGGAGAGAGGTGTCTCTCCCTGGGAAGCAGATGCTTTGCTCAAGCAAGATTGGGACAATCTCCAGATCATGCTCCAGGAAAGGCTCACTTTGGAGGCTGCTGATTATCTCCAGGTAGCGCCGGAGCTCTTGCACGCCGCTCTAAGCCGGGATTGGGAGAAACTCTTGGAGTATGCACAGGTGGAACTGGCCCAACGCCTTTTGACCAGCGAATGGCTCCAGGGAGTCACCACGAACAATTAGCCTCCAAAGGCCACTTGAGCTGGAGCTCTCCCAGCTCATCTGGTCCTAAGAGAAAACTTGCGGGTTGGTAGATCTCGCCCCAGAGACAAATCACTTGTCTTGGACTTGGCATTACGTGCCGTACGGGCTCTAGCGGCCGCAAGTAGATCTCATTTTCGAAAATCAAAGCTGGACCCAGGAACTCTTCACCCACATAGCCTAAGGGACTGTGGAGGTTGAGCCTTTCCTGGGTTTTGCTGTAGCCAAATCCTGTGGTTTGCAGGTACCGCTGGAGAGGCAAGTAGTAGTCGTCCCCCCATTTCACCGTAGCTAGGGAAAGCTCGCTTCTAGGATCGAAGGGCAAGTCAAAGGGTAGGTAGAAGTCTCCCCCCCACTCCACGGCCGGTTTGGGGGCGAGTTCCCCGTTAAACGTTAAGGGAAGCTCCCAGGGAAGTGGCTGGGGCTGTCCTGTGGGAACCCGCAACAAGGTCAAGAGGGCCGGAAGGTGAAGGCCCTGCCAGTTGAACCTAGAGAGTTCTGCAAGGAGCTGTTCTTCACTTCTCC
>JAAYOK010000201.1 GCA_012520355.1 Bacillota bacterium
AGCCTAGCTCAGTTTGTGGATGAAAAGTCCGCTGAGCAGTTTCGGTTCAAACCAGGTGGATTTCGGTGGCATCACCTGGTTACTATCGGCAACATCGAAAATTTCGTCAATGGAGGTGGGATACATGGAAAACGCCACCTGCATACCTTCCTTCACACGCCGTTCTAACTCACCAACGCCTCGAATTCCTCCCACAAAATCGATTCTAGAATCGCGGCGAGGGTCCTGGATGTTAAGAATGGGCTCTAAGAGGTGGTCTTGCAGAACTGCAACATCAAGGTCTTTGATGATGTCCTCGGTATCAACCAGACCAGGTTTAGGCGTGAGTTTATACCAAGTGTCGCCTAGATACATGCCGTAGCTCTGGCGCTCTGTTGGCTCAAAGGGTGAGCTTGGGGCCCTTTCAACCACAAAACTCTCTTCCACCTTCTGCAAAAATTCGGCCTCAGAGTAGTTGTTTAAGTCAACGACAACCCGATTATAGGGCCAAATTTTTAGATCAGAAGCAGGGAAGATGACAGATAAAAAGTAGTTGAACTCCGCCTTAGGGTCAGGATTCTCTTGGCGCATCTCCATGCCCACGCGGCAGGCCGCGGCAGAGCGGTGATGTCCATCGGCAATATAAAGATAATCAATGGCGGCAAATAGATCGACGAGCTTTTGGACCGTGGTGGGGCAATCGATCACCCAGCAAATGTGGTCAACATTATGGGCTGAAAATTCATAGACCGGTTTGTGATCATCAATCCATTCATTAATCACCCGGGTCACTTCGGCCTGGTCCCGATAGGTTTGGAAAATAGGACCTGTCTGGGCATGGAGGGCTTTAATATGATCGATGCGATCTTGTTCCTTATCAGGTCTGGTAAACTCATGCTTTTTAATGACATTATTGTTGTAATCGTCAACAGACGCACAAGCTACAAGACCAGTTTGGGCCCGACCATCCATAATTTGACGGTAAATATAGAGGCAGTCTTCTTTATCTTGAATCAGATGCCCTTCTTGCACCATACGATCAAGGATTTCCCTCGCCTTGGCATAGACCATTGGTTCGTGGGGATCTGGCATCTCCGCGAAGTTGATTTCTCCTCGGTCGATGCGTAGGAACGAATAATCATTGCCTTGCACCATTATCTTTGCTTCCTCAGAGTTCATCACATCATAAGGAAGTGCTGCGACCTTGTCTGCTAGGTCGGGACGTGGCCTGAGGGCCTTGAAAGGTTTAATTATAGCCATGAATAAGCCTCCTTGTGGATATTATTGACTAAAGTTGACACTGTTTTCTACCGGCTTGCCCGTGGCAAAGCGGAGGACCTCCTCTGCTACAACGCAGGCCACCTTGAGCTGGGCTTCTTTGGTAGAAGCAGCAATATGTGGGGTGGCTACCACCTGGTCCATCTTTACGAGATCAAAGTTGGTTAAGGGCTCGAGGGAATAGACATCCATGGCCGCACCAGCCACATGACCGATTTCTAAGAAATGTTTCAAAGCGGCTTCGTCAATGAGGGGACCACGGGCAGCGTTGATGATCAAAACCCCTGGCTTCGTGGTCTTCAGGGTCTCTGCGTTCAGCAGTCCCTTGGTTTCTGGGGTCAAGGGCAGATGTAAAGTGATAATATCAGCAGTACGGATAATCTCTGAGCGTTCCATGCGGATGACTCCACGGACCTCGGCCTCTTCGTCAGTGAGGAGCGGGTCGCAAGTGACGACCTTCATTTGAAAGGCCCGGGCCCTTTTGGCAACTTCCTTACCAATACGCCCGAAACCAATGATACCAAGCGTTTTCCCGTATAGCTCAGTGCCTTGGAAGGCAGAACGATTCCACTCTTCGTTACGAATGGATTCATTGGCTCGGCAGAGTTTACGAACTAAAGCGAGCATCAGGGCGAAGGTAAGCTCAGCGGTGGCAATGGTGTTACCTGAAGGAGCATTGACCACATTAATTCCCCTGAGCGTCGCGGCGGGAATGTCGATATTATCTACACCGACTCCAGCTCTGCCAATAATTTTCAGATTCGGCATTTTGCTCATGATTTCATCTGTCACTTTGGTAGCGCTCCGCACGAGCAAAGCATCATAGGTGTCCAGGTCATCAACGTCATTGACGTTCTTTTCTACCACCTCAATCTGATCGCTTTCCAGGAGAGGCTCTAGACCTTCTTTGGCAATTTTGTCCGAGACTAAGACGCGAAACATTGGCATTCTCCTTTTCTAGTCCGTACTTTCTTAATACTTTCATTAATTATATCACAAAAAATAGAGACGAGTCATGTTTGACAAGAAACACATTGTTAACTCGCGGTTAACCAGCATGGGCCTGTGTTTCATCTTATGCTATAATGTGGTAGTATTAGGGAAAAGGTAAAAAAGATGAGGAGGCAGACGGAGATGAAACGAGCGTTTAATTTTAACGCGGGTCCAGCAGCATTACCACTGGATGTCTTGAAGGAGGCCCAAGCAGAGCTCCTGGACTTTAATGGGACAGGTATGTCTGTGATGGAGTTGAGCCACAGAAGCAAGGATTACGAGGCAGTCCATAACAAGGCCCAGGAGCTTTTGGGGAAACTCCTCGGCATTCCAGACAATTACGCTGTCTTGTTTGTTCAGGGCGGGGCCAGCCAGCAGTTTAGTATGGTACCCATGAATCTCTTGGGGGAAGGCCAGACTGCCAACTATATCTTAACTGGTGTCTGGTCTGAAAAGGCCTTGGAGCAAGCCGAAAAAGAAGGTAAGACCAGGGTTGGGGCATCCAGCGCGGATTCGAACCATAACTATATTCCCGACCTAGCCCAGCTCGATCTACAGGCAGACGATGCTTACGTTCATATTACATCCAATAATACCATTTATGGTACCCAGTGGAAGAGATTCCCTGATACCAAGGATGTGCCTTTGATTGTGGATATGTCCAGTGATATTCTCTCTAGACCCCTTGATATTAGTAAGTTTGGTCTTATTTATGCCGGTGCCCAGAAAAACCTAGGACCATCTGGTGTGACCGTGGTTATTATCCGGAAGGACCTCTTGGAGCGCAGCCCCAAGAACATGCCAACGATGCTCGACTACAACACCCACGCATCCAAGAATTCCATGTTTAACACACCTCCCACCTTCGGCATTTATCTCCTAGGTAAAGTCCTAGCCTGGGTGGAGCGCTATGGTGGAGTCAAGGCCATTGAGAAAGTGAATGAACTCAAGGCCAGTATGCTCTATGATGCCATTGATCAGAGTGATGGATTTTACAAGGGGCATGCTGATAAAGGAAGTCGCTCGTTGATGAATGTGACCTTTAATCTGTCTTCGGAAGAGTTGGAGAAGAAGTTCTTGGCTGAAGCGAAGGAAGCAGGTTTTGTTGGTTTGAATGGTCACCGTTCCATTGGCGGCTGTCGTGCGTCCATTTACAATGCCGCGCCAGTGGAATCTGTGGAAGCCTTACGCCAATTTATGCTAGACTTTAGAGCAAAGAACTAAGATCAAATCGGATGGAAGGAAAGGCTACCCACTGCACTGGGTAGCCTTTTTCATGGCAAAATTGAGGTTTACCCTTGAATAAAGCGTTAAGAAATGGTAATATTCAAGTGTAAAATATAACATTTGTTCTGTTCCATTAATAAAGAGGAGGTAGTTTATGTCTAAGATTAAGGTCATTATTATCGGTGCGGCAGGTCGGGATTTCCACAACTTCAACACCTACTATCGAGACAATGAAACGTACGAGGTCGTCGCCTTCACTGCAACGCAGATCCCCGATATCCATGGACGTCAATATCCACCGGAACTTGCTGGAAAGTTATATCCAGCTGGCATTCCCATTTATGATCAGGCGGAGTTGGTGGACCTAATCCGAAAACATGAGGTTGACGACTGCGTCTTCTCCTTTAGTGATATCCATTATATCGATCTCATGAATCTTAGTTCCATCGTCAACGCCGCTGGGGCCAATTTTATCCTCCTAGGACCTAAGCAAACAATGCTCCAAAGCCAAAAACCGGTGGTGGCCGTCTGTGCTACCCGGACGGGTACAGGTAAGAGTCAGACGAGCCGCACCGTGGCTGAGTATCTGATGAAACAGGGTCTCAAGGTGGTTGCCATTCGGCATCCCATGCCCTATGGTGATTTAGCCGCGCAGAAGGTTCAGCGCTATTCAAGCATTGACGACCTAGCGAAACATAAATGTACCATCGAAGAGATGGAAGAGTACGAACCCCATATTGAACGGGGGAATGTGATCTACTCTGGCGTAGATTACGAAGCCATCTTACGGGAAGCGGAGCAAGATCCTGAAGGCTGTGATGTGATTCTCTGGGATGGTGGCAACAATGACTTCCCCTTCCTCAAGCCCGATTTAATGATCACCGTGGCTGACCCCCACAGGGCTGGGCATGAGCTCTCCTATTATCCAGGTGAAGTGAATATGCGGATTGCTGATGTAGTTGTGATCAACAAAATTGACAGTGCCTCCCCAGAGGGGATTGAGACTGTGCGGCAAAACACACGTAAAGTCAATCCCAATGCCGTGATTGTTGATGCGGCTTCACCCATTCGGGTCGATCAGCCTGAACTCATTAAAGGAAAACGGGTCTTGATTGTGGAAGATGGTCCCACATTGACCCATGGCGATATGAAGCTAGGTGCAGGTACCATTGCTGCCCAGAAGTTCGGAGCTGCTGAGATCATCAATCCCCGTGATAAGGCCGTTGGCAAACTAGCCGAAACGTATGAGCTCTATCCCCATATTGGCGATCTCTTGCCGGCCATGGGCTATAGTGACCAGCAAAGGGCCGACCTAGAAGCAACCATCGCCAATGTAGACTGTGATGCGGTCATCATCGGCACTCCCATCGACCTCAACCGCATTGTGAAGATCAAACAGCCCAACACCCGCGTCTACTATGACTTACAGGAAATCGGCTCACCGAATCTCAGCGAAATTTTGGCCGATTTTATCAAGGAACATAAGCTGGGCTAGACAGCTAAGGAGATGATTGCATGGCCCGAACCGACGAGTTCATCCGAGATGTAGAACGTTATAGTGCGAATAACTACCACCCTTTACCCATCGTGATTGAAAAAGGAGAAGGGGTCTGGGTCACGGATGTGGAGGGTAAGAAATATCTCGACATGCTTTCCGCTTACTCCGCCCTCAATCAGGGACATCGACATCCCAAGATCATTGGGGCCCTCATGGACCAAGCCCAGAAGGTGACCCTTACATCCAGGGCCTTTCATAACGAAACAATGGGGGGCTTTTTAAAGACGCTCTGCCAAATGTCTGGCTTCGACAAAGCCCTGCCCATGAATACTGGGGCAGAAGCAGTGGAGACCGCCCTTAAGGCCGCTCGCAAGTGGGGTCTGGTCAAGAAGGGTGTACCGGAGAATCAAGGGGAGATTATTGTTTGCGAGAACAATTTCCATGGCCGTACTGTAACCATCGTGAGCTTCTCCACGGAAGAACAGTACCGCTATGGCTTTGGTCCCTTTACACCTGGTTTTGTCAGCGTACCCTTCGGTGACGCCGAGGCCTTAGAAAAGGCCATTACCGAGAATACGGTGGCGATTTTGGCTGAACCGATTCAAGGGGAAGGGGGAGTGTTGGTTCCTCCCGCCGGCTATCTCGCCCAAATGCGGGAGCTGGCCACCCGCCACAATGTCTTGATGATGCTCGATGAGATTCAGACAGGTCTGGGCCGGACCGGCAAGCTCTTTGCCTACCAGTATGAAGATGCGAAGCCCGATGTCCTCCTCTTAGGTAAAGCCTTAGGTGGCGGTGTTTATCCTGTTTCCGCCATGCTCGCAAGCGATGGGGTGATGGATGTCTTCGGTCCTGGCGATCATGGTTCCACCTTTGGGGGCAATCCCCTGGGTTCGGCGGTGGGTCTCGCGGCACTTGAGGTCCTGGAAGATGAAAACTTGGTGCAGCAAGCCTATACCCTAGGACAGCACTTCATGGCAGGCCTTAAGGCCATCGATAGTCCCTTGATTAAGGAAGTCAGGGGTAAGGGGCTTTTAATTGGCGTTGAAATCAAGCACGAGTATGGCAAAGCTCGGCCTTTCTGTGAGCGCCTCATGGAGCTTGGTATCTTGTGCAAAGAAACCCATGAGTATACCATTCGCTTTGCTCCACCCTTGACCATCACCAAGGAACAGATCGATTGGGCCCTAGAGCGCATCGCCAAGGTTTTGACCGAAGCTTAGCGGAGAAATAAAAGAATTACGCCAAAAATGGAAATGAGTGCTCCTAAGATCTCCCTTGGGAGCACTTTCTCTTTGAAGATCCCCATGGAAAAAGGTATGATCAAGATGGGGGAGATGGAAGTCAAAGTTGAGACAACGCCTGCAGGGGCATACTGCAAAGCCACAAGGGAGAAGGTGACGCCTACAAAGGGGCCTAAGAAGGCGCCAATGGCGATCTGACCTATGGCTTGTTTATCCTGAAAAGCCCGTCCAATCTCCGGCCATTTCTTCCAGATGGTAATCAGGACGGTAAAGGTGATGAAGGCTGCGATAATTCGGATCTGGGTAGCAGCCAGTGGATTGTAAGAACCCATGCCAAGCTTACTAAAAATGAGGCCCAAGGCCTGACCCACGGCTCCTAGGAAGGCAAAGAAAATACCTCGGAAGGGGCGGTTAAACCTGACCCTCTTTTCTTGGGGATTGCGACTTAAAATCACAAGGGAGATACCGAACATAGTAACCATCATACCCAAAAGGCCCAGAGGGGAGATCTGTTCTCCTAGAAGCAAGAAACCGGCTAAAGCGGCTAGAGGTGGCCCCATGGACTTGATTAACAAGGTGATCCGGGAGCCGATTTCCACCAAGGCCTGGAAAAGAAAGATGTCTCCTAAGACAAAACCAATCAGCCCCGAAAGAGAGAGATAGAGCCAGGCATTGGAACTTGCGTCCATGGGTAAGGCTTGTCCCCGGGTAAAAAAGGCAGTAATCATCAAGAGGGGAAATGCGATAAAGAACCTAATGTAATTAACCGACAGTGAGCCCACCTTTTTACCGGCAGCCTCAAAGGCCATGGCGTTCATGGTCCAGCAGATGGCTGTGGCTAAAGCTGCGACTTCTCCGAGATGCGCTTCGAGCAGATGCATGTACGTCTCTCCCTTATTCGATGTCAGACACTGTTTACTATTATAACTGTCTGGGGCGCGCAAATAAAGGGATATTGACGGGGAACGGAGAAAGCGCAATAATATGCAAAGGATCACGAATACTATGCGCTAGAATGGGAAGTGGAGGAAATAATGGAACGAGCAATCATCACGATGGAAAAGGTGCATAAATGGTATGATAAGCTCCATGTTTTGCGAGGTGTCGATCTCAAGGTGGCCCCAAGTGAGGTTGTGGTCTTGATTGGGCCGTCGGGTTCGGGGAAATCCACCCTGCTACGGACGTTAAATGGCCTCGAGGAAATTCAAGAGGGACGCATCGTGGTCAATGGAGTTGAGCTACAGGACCAAAAAAGCTTGGTGGAACTGAGAAAAGATGTGGGCTTTGTGTTCCAGTCCTTTAACCTCTATCCCCATATGACCATCTTAAACAATGTGACCTTAGCCCCCCGCACTATTCGAGGTATGGCTAAGGAAGAGGCAGAAGAACTGGCCATGGGTTATCTCAAACGGGTGGGTATTGGCGATCAGGCCCTCAAGAAGCCTGGAACCCTCTCAGGTGGGCAACAGCAAAGGGCCGCTATAGCAAGAGCCTTGGCCATGAATCCAAAGATCATGCTGTTTGACGAACCTACGAGCGCCTTAGACCCTGAGATGATTGGGGAGGTACTCCAGGTCATGACCGATTTGGCTGAAGGGGGTATGACCATGTTAGTGGTCTCCCATGAGATGGGCTTTACTCGGCAAGTGGCCGATCGGGTCATCTTTATGGATGGAGGCGTGATTGTGGAAGATGCACCTCCAGAGGTGATCTTTGAAAATCCCAAGGAAGAGCGAACCAGACA
Source organism: Bacillota bacterium (assembly GCA_012520355.1). Taxonomy (GTDB): domain Bacteria; phylum Bacillota; class Limnochordia; order Darwinibacteriales; family Darwinibacteriaceae; genus UBA5420. The sequence goes on from JAAYOK010000201.1 coordinate 7,964, forward strand.
GTTCCTTAGGCAAATTTTATAAAGCTTAAAGGGGGCGATCTTTATGCTCAAATGGTGGCAAGAGCGGGTCGTGTATCAAATCTATCCCCGTAGCTTTAAGGATACCAATGATGATGGCATTGGGGATCTGCAGGGTATCATTGCCCAACTCGATTATCTGGCTGATTTAGGGGTAGGTATCATTTGGCTCAGTCCAGTGTATCCTTCACCCAATGTGGATTATGGTTATGACATTAGCGATTACAAAGCCATTCATCCCGAGTTTGGCACCATGGCAGATATGGAGCAGCTCCTAGCCGAGGCGGAGAAGCGGGACATTAAGATCGTCATGGACCTGGTGATTAACCACACCTCGGATCAACATCCCTGGTTTCAAAAGAGCCGGGCCAAGGTGGACCCCTACACCGATTACTATATTTGGCGGCCAGGCCAGGGCAAAAAACCCCCCAACAATTGGACGGGTTTCTTTGGCGGTGGCACCTGGCAGTATGATGAAGTGCGGGGCGAGTACTATTTGCACCTTTTTGCCAAGAACCAACCCGATCTCAACTATCATAACCCTAAAGTGATCCAGGAAGTCATGGGTATTATGCGTTTCTGGCTGGAAAAGGGAGTCGCGGGGTTTCGCTGCGATGTGATCAATATCCTCTATAAATCGAGTCTTGCAAATGGTAAACCGCGGCTAATTCTCACCGGTAGTGAACATTATCTCACCCAAGAAGGTACCCATGAGATTTTGCGTACTCTGCGCCGGGATGTGCTGGATCACTTCCCTTGCTTTACCGTGGGGGAGACCGTTTTTGTCACTCCACAGGATGCCCTAGACTTGATGGAGCCCAGCCGGGGAGAACTTGACATGGTTTTCTCCTTCGAGCATATGGAAACAGATCAGTACATTGTGAAGTGGTTCAAACGGAGGTTTCACGCTGGGCGTTTCGCAAGGAGCATCAGTAAATGGCAAAATGCCCTGCCCTGGAATGCCAATTATTTGGAGAATCATGATCAACCCCGTTCCGTCTCTCGTTTTGGTGATGATGGCACCTATTGGGAAAAATCGGCCAAGCTTCTCTGCATGATGCTACTGAGCCTGCGGGGAACGCCCTTTATCTACCAGGGCCAAGAGATTGGCATGACGAATTTCGACTTTGCCTCCATGGCTGATTTGAAGGATGTGGAATCACACAACATCGACAAAATCGCCAGGCGTCTAGGTTTCCCCCAGGCTTTGCGCTGGAAGATGATGCAAGAAACGTCAAGGGATAACGCTCGAACCCCCATGCAGTGGAATTCAGGAAAACATGGTGGATTTACAGAAAGTCAACCCTGGCTCGCTGTGAACAAGAACTATACCACGATTAATGTAGCTTCCCAGCTTGATGAAGCGGATTCCATCCGAGCTATGTATAAGAAAATGATAGCTCTCCGGGCTCAAAGTGAGGTCTTGCAGGGGGGCACCTTTGAAGCAGTAGAAGTCTCCCGAGACTTCTTTGCCTACCGGCGTAAGCTGGGGGAGCGATCGCTCCTTGTCCTTTTGAACTTCGCAAAAAAGAACAGAGATGCTTCTTTTGCAGGGGCAACGCTGGTTTTATCGAACTATGATCGCAAGGTCTATGATGGTAAACTACAGCCCTATGAAGCGGTGATTCTCAAGGAATCGTAACGGGGCCAGGAGGGGAAATGGATGGAAACTGCAACAAGACGCAATATCTATGCCTTTGGGCTCGGAACCATTGGGCGGGATATGGTCTATGCTATGGTGACGATGTACTTAATCTTCTATCTCACAGATATTCTGGGAGTCTCCGACGCAACGCTCTGGTGGATTAACGGCATTATCTTACTGGCGCGGATTTTCGATGCCGCAAACGATCCTGTCATGGGCGTGATTGTGGATAATACGAGAACCAGGTATGGCAAGTTCAAACCCTGGATCGCCTTTGGGGCAGTCTTTTCCGGCATCATTACCGTGCTTTTATTTACCGATTTTGGCCTCACAGGAACCGCTTTTGTCGTTGTCTTTGGCATACTCTACCTCCTTTGGGGCATATCGTATACCACCAATGATATCTCTTATTGGTCGATGTTACCGGCTTTGAGCATGGACCAAAAAGAAAGGGAGAAAATCGGCTCCTTCGCCAAAATTTGCGCCAATATCGGTCTCTTTACCGTCGTGGCCGGGATTGTACCCCTCACCACCATGCTCGGCGAGAGGTTTGACAGTATGACCCAAAGTTATACCTTTTTCACCCTGGCCTTAGTTGTTGTGATGTGGCTGGGGCAGGCCATAACCCTCATTGGAGTGAAGGAGAAGAAGGACGCTTTTAAAGTGGAAGAAGCTACAACACTAAAAGGCATGCTGCGTGCGATTATCGATAATGATCAACTGCTTTATACTGCGATTTCTATGTCTCTATTTATGATCGGCTATGTGACCACCACCAGTTTCGGGCTTTATTTTTTCAAGTACGCCTATGGTGATGAGGGGATGTACTCCATTTTCGCCGTCATCCTCGGTATCTCCCAAATTGGGGCCTTGGCTGTCTTTCCCCTTTTTAGTCAGCGTTTTAGCCGTCGAACCCTGTATACGGCGGCTACGATCCTGGTTGTCGTGGGTTATCTGATCTTTTTCTTCTCACCCATGAATATGCTTTTCATTGGTACTGCCGGGATTTTAATGTTTCTAGGGCAGGCCTTTATTCAGATCCTGATGCTGATGTTTCTAGCTGATACCGTTGAGTACGGCCAGTGGAAGCTCGGGAAGCGAAACGAAAGCGTCACCTTCTCCCTACAACCCTTTATCAATAAGATCGGGGGAGCCATTGCTAGTGGAATTGTAGGTGCCACCGTGATTCTCTCTGGCATTAACTCCGCGGTAGTTCCCTCGGATGTGAGCCCACAGGGTTTGCTTCTCATGAAGATTGCCATGATGATCCTGCCTCTGCTCTTTATCCTTGCAGGCTACTTCGTATACTATTACAGGTACAGAATTGATTCCGACATGTATCAAACGATGCTTACGGATCTACAAGAACGGGGAGATTTGAAGCTCAGTTAATCCCAAGAAAAACCTTGTTTTTTGAGAAGGGACTTGGTCCCCTTTGCAGAAGTGTGAGATCAGTTAGTAGCGTTGTAGATCGACGAAGGGAGCAAAAACAGGTGAGCCAACAGAACGCCATGGAACTCGTGGAGAAACTCTATGGCACACAGCGCAGGGAAGGATTGGAGAAGTTTAGTGTGCAACATCCCAAGGATGTTGTGGATTATTGCTTCTTACACTTGCAGAAAGACAACATCCGCATTATTCGCCTCTTGAATGTCGCCATCCTCCATGATGTGGTGGAGGATTATGCTCAAGAGGGATACACGGTGGAGCGAGTTCAAGCGATGGTGGGTTTAGGCCCGAAAGAGACAAAACTCTTGGATTTAATCGCTCGCAAACAAGACCCAGAGTACGCCTACTTGCGGGATCTCTTTGCGATTGAGGATGGAGTCATCGTCAAACTCGCTGATCGAATTGCGAACTTGAAGGATTTGCAGAAGTGGGTAGACAAGGAGCAAGGCTTTACCCAGCGGGCGATGGATATCTTCGAGACGTACCGCTTTGAAACCGTGGCCATGCTAGATTTAGTCATCCTCCACTACGCGGAGCAAATGCAAGACCCAGACCATCCTATTAGTCGCCAAGTTCAGCTCTTGCAGGAGGTTTTTCGCGACTTGGAAACGCGGTACAAAGAGGCAAAACGCCAGAAATGATAAAAAAACCCGTATGCTGCTCAGCAGTACGGGTTTTTCTTTCTTTTTACCTAGGCACCTACGAAGAGCTCTAGATCTTCTTCAACCGTCTGGATGCCTGCGATATCAAAGTTTTCCACAAGCACCTTGGCAACATTGGGCGATAAGAAGGCTGGGAGGGTTGGTCCTAGATGGATATTCTTAACGCCGAGGTAGAGGAGGGCGAGAAGAATAATAACAGCCTTTTGCTCATACCAAGCAATGTTATAGACAATGGGTAGGTCATTGATGTCCTCGAGCTGGAAGACTTCCTTGAGTTTCAAAGCAATCAAGGCCAGAGAGTAGGAGTCATTACATTGGCCTGCATCGAGTACCCGGGGGATCCCTCCAATATCACCGAGATCAAGTTTGTTATACCAGTACTTGGCGCAGCCGGCGGTTAAAATAACATTGTCTTCTGGCAGTTCACGGGCGAAGTCTGTATAGTACTCCCTTTCTTTGTGGCGACCATCACAGCCGGCCATGACAAAGAATTTCTTGATGGCTCCAGACTGCACAGCTTCCACCACTTTGTCCGCGAGGGAAAACACTTGTTGGTGGGCAAAGCCTCCCACAATGGTTCCTGTTTCGATCTCCGTTGGAGAAGGACAGGTCTTGGCCAGCTCGATGAGGGGGGTAAAGTCTTTTTTGCCGTTTTCGTCTGCTTCAATATGGGTGCAGCCAGGATAGCCAGTAGCTCCCGTGGTGAAGATCCGTCCCCGGATTTCTTCCTTCCTAGGAGGTACAATACAGTTTGTGGTGAAAAGAATCGGTCCGTTGAAGGAATCGAACTCCGTCACTTGTTTCCACCAGGCATTGCCATAGTTACCCACAAAGTGCTCGTACTTTTTGAAGGCAGGGTAGTAGTGGGCGGGTAGCATTTCACTATGTGTATAAACGTCCACGCCTGTGCCTTCCGTTTGCTCCAGCAGTTGCTCCAAATCGGTGAGATCATGACCAGAAATCAAGATAGCTGGGTTTTTTCTCACTCCGATATTAACCTCCGTAATTTCGGGAGTGCCAAAACGGGAGTTGTGGGCTGAGTCTAGAAGTGCCATCACATCGACACCAAATTTTCCAGTCTCCAAAGTTAAGGCTACCAGTTCATCGATGCTGAGCTCGTCACTTAGGGTGGCATCAAGAGCCCTATGGATAAAGGCATAGATTTCTTCGTTTTCTTCCCCAATGTTGAGGGCATGATGGGCGTAAGCTGCCATTCCCTTGAGGCCGTAGATAATCAACTCTCGTAAAGAACGTACATCTTCATCGGTAGTGGAAAGAATGCCGACTGCAGTGGCCTTATTCAGCATATCCTCACGGTCTGTTACTTGGAATGTGGCGGCATCATGCAGGGGAGCGCTACCCGTCACCGTGCTTCTTAGTTGGTCTCTGATCTCAAGCATCTTGCGAATTTGCCTTTCGATGGCATCTTCATCGAAATTGGCATTGGTGATGGTACTAAATAAACTATTTAAGATTTCATGATTCACCTCACCAAGCTGGCTCATATCTAAGTGATTCGCCTGAACGATATGGGCGATACCCTTCGTAGTGTAGATCAACAGATCCTGGAGATTTGACACCTCGGGGCTTTTTCCGCAGACGCCCCTAACAGTACAACCAACGCCTTGGGCAGCTTCTTGGCATTGGAAACAAAACATGCTCAATCTAAATCTACCTCCTATTTGTGAACTCGTTCTCGAACTAATATTACTTACGAACTTAGGAATTGTCAAGTCCTGTTTTCTAGATCCAAAGAGGCAGCTCCCCTGAGCTGCCTCTCTGTTTCTTAGATTTCAATTTCAAGTTCGACCGGGCAATGATCGCTTCCAAAGACTTGGTCATGAATTCGGGCTTCCACGAGCTGTTTTTCTAGTGCTTCAGATACTAAGAAGTAGTCAATTCTCCAGCCGATGTTCCGTTCTCTGGCATTGGAAAAATAGGACCACCAGGTATAAGCATCCGTCTTGTCCGGATAAAAGTGGCGATAGGTGTCAATGAAGCCCGAGTCTAAAAGATCCGAAAACTTGTTACGTTCCTCATCGGTAAAACCAGCGTTTTTCCGGTTGGTTGAGGGATTTTTAAGATCGATGTCCTTGTGGGCCACGTTGAGATCGCCGCAGACGATAACAGGCTTTTGTTCTGCTAGATCGCCTAAGAATGCACGAAAGGCATCCTCCCAGGTCATCCTGTAATCGAGGCGGGCTAAACCCCGCTGGGAGTTAGGCGTATAGCAAGTGGTCAGAAAAAACGAATCATATTCCAGGGTAATCAAACGGCCTTCTTGGTCATGTTCTTCCATACCCAAGCCATAAAAAACGGATTGAGGTGTATGTTTGGTGAAAATGGCGGTACCAGAATACCCTTTCTTAACCGCACTATTCCAGTATTGTTCGTAGCCTGGTAGCTCGATTTCCAGTTGTCCCTCTTGCATCTTTGTCTCTTGGATGCAGAAAAAGTCGCTATCTATATCATGGAAAAAATCCAGGAAACCCTTTTTTACTGCAGCTCTTAGTCCGTTTACGTTCCATGAAATCAGTTTCATTCTATCCCTCCTGCACCCATGGTTCTCCATCTACGAAAGGCATTCCTGCCCAGAGCCCCTTTGGGTTTTTTAAGAAGGATTATGACTATCCAGGGAGAAAATACAGGTAAACCATAAGGGAGGCGAGTTATGGCTACGATAATTATCGCCATAGTGGCAATCAGTGCCGTATTGAGTATTTTGGTTGCTATCAATCAGTTAAGTCAACGAGTGGATCAGATGAGCCAGTACTTAAGGGGTATCGTTCAGCATCTTGGCGTGCATGATTCTGTGCTCGCTAGCATGGAGGAAGAATTGAAGGTCTTGCTGCAACGGGGCAAGAAGATTGAAGCCATTCGTTTGTATCGGATAACGACTGGGCTGAGTCTTAAGGAAGCCCACGATCATATTGAAAAGCTTAGCTTGGAGGAAAAAAATGAAGGTGTATCAGGTAAAAATTGAGATGAAGGGCTCCGAGCCCCACATTTGGCGCCGCGTGCTCGTCGCGGCGAACACGGACTTCCAGGAGCTTCATCAGATGATTCAACATGTCTTTCATTTTAGGGACAATCATGTGTACATGTTTTCGCTTCCCGATCATAATCTAAAAGTGACGACCGATGAAGAAACCCTAGAGGTATATGGGGAGTATCTGGCGAATCGAGAACAGATTGAGAAGACCCTTGGCGCTTTAGCCACACCTTTTGCCAAAGAGCAGTTGGCCAAATACCGGACAGAGGTCCAAAGACCGGACGGTCTTTTTATCGAGCCCTATGTAGAACCCGGTATCTGCTTTGAATATGTCTATGACTTCAAAGCTCAGTGGGAGATGGTCTTAACCATTGAAGGTACCTTGGAGGACTATGCTTTGAACCACCCCGTCTTACTGGCGGGGGAAGGAGCTGCGCCACCAGAGAAAATCGGCGGACTCCAGGATTTCCAAGACTTCCTTGTGGCCTATCAAAATCCCGACCATCCAGACCATAAAGGGGCCAGGCAGTGGGGGTTGCAGGAGGGTTTTACTGATTATAATAGCGAGGCGATTCAGGAAAGACTCAAGGTATGGAGGGAATAGGCAGAATGCGAATTTTGGTAACGGGCGGGGCAGGCTATATTGGTAGTCACACCTGCGTGGAACTCATGCAGAACAAGCACGAAGTGATCATTGTGGACAATTTGGTGAACAGTAAGGAGAGCGCGGTCGAGCGTATTGCAGCCATTACAGGTAAGGCTCCCCTTTTTTACAAAGCAGATGCCACAGATGACCAAGCCATGGATCTCATTTTCTCCACCCACAAACCAGATGGGGTGATCCATTTTGCAGGCTTGAAGGCAGTTGGAGAGTCGGTGGCGGTGCCGCTGGCGTATTACCGGAACAATCTACTGAGTACCATGGTCATCACAGACAATTGTCTCAGGCACGGGGTGAATCGTTTTGTCTTCAGCTCTTCCGCCACTGTCTACGGTGACAATCAAGTGCCCTTTTTGGAGACCATGGAGCTTTTGCCTAGGACCAATCCTTACGGCGAGACTAAGGCCATGTGTGAAAGGATTCTAACTGATGTGGCCAAAGTCAACCCAGAGTTCTCCGTTACCTTGCTACGTTATTTCAATCCCGTCGGGGCCCATACAAGTGGGTTGATTGGCGAGGCTCCCCAGGGGATTCCCAATAATTTGATGCCGTATATCACCCAGGTGGCCAAGGGTATCCGCAAGGAACTTAGGGTTTTTGGTAATGATTATCCCACCAGTGATGGCACTGGAGTGCGGGATTATATTCACGTTGTTGACCTGGCTGAAGGGCATGCCTTGGCCATCGAAAAGGCAGAGCCAGGGGTTGAAGTCTATAATCTAGGCACCGGGAAGGGTACCTCCGTGCTGGAACTGGTCAAGGCTTTTGAAGAGGCCAATGATTTACAAATCCCCTATTCGATTGTAGAACGTCGGCCGGGGGATATTGCGGAGTGTTATGCGGATGCCAGTAAAGCCAAAGAGAAGTTGGGTTGGGTGGCCAAACGGGGGATCGTGGAGATGTGTCAGGACGCCTGGCGCTTTGAAAAGTCATACGAAGCTCGGGCTTAAAGTAGGGAGGCTTAGCTGTGAAACGTTGGAGTTCGGTTCGTGCCAAAATTGTTGTCTTGCCCTTGGTCCTAGTCTTCCTAGGTATAGGCTTGTTAGCCATGGTTAATCTCGCATCGGTGTACGATGAATTAATGGAGTCCAAGCGTCTAGGTGGCCTTGCCGTGACACAGCAAGTGAAGGCACGGGTCGAAGCCAATGCCCGTTCAGTGGCTCGAATTGAGGCTATGCTGATGGATACCATCTTGCATGTGGCCGACTTGGTCCTGGCCCAAGAGGAGCTCAGTGATGCGTATCTTACAGAAATAGCAAACTCTCTGGGGATTGGCGCTCTCCACTGGTACAATCCCCAGGGTGTGATCATCTATTCAGCCTTCGGGGACTATGTGGGCTGGCAGGCACCAGCGGATCATCCCGCCTCCTTGTTCCAAAAAAGTGGACAAGAGTACTTAGTTGAAGAAATTCGCCAAGATAGTGAAAGTGATCTGTACTACAAGTATGGTTATAAGAAAGGCCCAGACGGCTCCATGGTTCAGGTAGGAATTGAAGCCAATGATGTCCAAGCGCTCACCGAAGACTTTAGTTCGGAGACACTTGTGGCGGATTTAATTAGCGGTGCTACCCTTTCCTACGCAGCCATTTTGGATCGTCATAACGAACTAGACGCAGCCACAGGAGGTTTAGCTAAGTCCACCTTGTTTGCGGATCAGAGCAAGATAGAAGCGTTGGAGAAGAGGAGCAACTTCTATCTCTTAACGACCGATCCTGGGACCGGTGAGACTGTCTATGATATCTTGATGCCTCTTTACGTGGATGACGAGCATTATGGTGCTGTCAATGTGGGCATCGCCCTAGACATTGTGGCCAAGATTATGGCGGAGCGGATGCTCTTTACGGGAATCCTCGCGATCTCGGCCTTTCTTATCATCGCCTTGGTTCTTTACTACAATGCCTCGGGGATTGTTAAGGCTGTAGGTCAAATCAATCAGCACATCACCTTGATCGCAGCAAGGATTTTGCACGAGCCGATACCCGAGAATCTACTCCAGAAAAAGGATGAACTAGGCGTGATGGCCAAGGGAATTGGGGAGATGCAGGCCTCATTGCGGGGAGTTTTGCAGGAGGTCTTAGATGCCTCGAGTGCTACCGCGACTGCCAGTCACGAACTTTCTGCCTCCACAGAACAGTCCAGTGCCTCTGTGGATGAGGTGGCCAACACAACCAATGAGTTTGCGGCAACGGTTCAAACCATGACCTATCACGTGGACGACATGGTCAAAGTGGCCCAAGGGATTCAAACGTCCGCGACCGCAGGAAGTACCTCTGTGGAACGGGCCGTTACCATGACCAGAGATGTTAAAGATAGCATGGCCACCATGGCTGAAGTTGTGAGGGGATTAGGTCAGCAGTCTCGGGAGATCGGGCAGATCGTTGAAGTGATCACGGGGATTGCGGATCAGACCAACCTTTTGGCCTTGAATGCGGCCATTGAGGCTGCCCGGGCTGGGGAGCAAGGTCGCGGTTTTGCCGTTGTGGCTGAGGAGGTACGACAACTAGCGGAACAATCGGCCAAGGCCACCACTGAGATCAGTGACTTAGTGCAGAGTATTCAACGGGAGACGGAACGGACTGTACGAGGCATCCATCAAGGAGCCACAGACGCGACAGAAAGTGCCCTGGCAGTGGAGGAAGGTGGTCAGCTCCTACATGCTATTATCAGGGAGATTGAACAGATCACCGCAGCCATACTGGAAGTTTCCGAGGGAATTCAGTTCATCGCGGGAGGTAGCGAACAACTCGCGGCAACGACAGAAGAACAGTCCGCATCCCTTGACTCCATTGCCCATGCGGCGCAGGAACTGAGTCAGATGTCAGAACGCTTACGTAATGTCGTTCATCAGTTTCATTTAGACCGGAAAGATTGATTCCGAGACGAGTTTAGCTTGCTCTCAGAGCGTTTTTGTTATATGCTTGAAAAAAATGCGGAGAAAGTGAGGTGGGCCAGGTGATCAAGAGTAGTCGAGTTCAAGTGTTGGAAAAACTAGGCGTTGGCCTGCCAAAACTCGGTGTTGAGGATTAAAGCTCAGCCCTGTTTTGCCATGAGAGGCCAACGCCCACCACCAGGACAGAAGGGGGACGTTGGCTTTAATGTATGTAAATGCCGAGGAAGTCTTGCCGGAGAGTCTCCTCGAGGCTATCCAAGAGTATGTGCAGGGAGTAGAACTGTATATTCCTAAACGACCTGGAGAGCGGCTCGGTTGGGGAGAGGTTAATGGAACCCGCAAGCAAATTTATCAGCGTAATCGTGAAATCGTAAAGAGAGCTACCAAGGGTGAGAGCATCCCATCGTTGATGGAAGAATATCACCTCAGCTATGATAGCATTCGTAAGATCATCAGTGCCGGAAAGAATAAGTCCTAAGTAAGCTCGGGAGGCACCGCTTTCCAGGGATGATACAATGAGATCAGTGGGACCCACAATTTTTGCGAAGGGGGGATGATCAAGATGATCTTCAGGAGGTATGGTAAACTCTAGCCAAAGCTTGAGTTTCCAAGATAGCAGGCCTGGTCGTTTTGGAACGACTAGGTCTGTTTTTTGCTGAGCAGGATTTCTCCAGTAAGGTGCGAATAAAGCAGAATATGGAAGACTGGGGGTAGGACCATGATACGGTGGAGGAGGCTCAAGGCGAGATATCGCCTTTGGCGAAGCCAGCTCAGGAGTAGACGGACCACAGACAAAGAGATAGCGGGAGAGGCGATGCATGCAACCGTGCAGCGCATTTTTTGGACAGCTCCAGTGATGGCCCTGGGGAATTTCCTTGGTGCCCTGGGCTTTTTACTGAGCGAAGAGCCCCTCGTAGCGGTGGAACAATTGTGGCGGGAGTTGGTTATCCAAGCGAATCTCTTTGTCAGCGCCACGAGCCTCGGCATTTGGCTTGTAGCCTGGCGCCTGAAGAAGAAGCCTGTGGGGAGCAAAAGCCAACCTGTCTTTGCCTACTTTGTGGTGACCTATGTCTTAACGGTAGGACTTGCGATCTCCCTCATTGACAATCTTGTGATGACGAGTATTATTCCCTTCCTGCTCTGTGTGACCATTGTAGGAACGTTTTGCTACTTGCCTCCACGGGGTGCTGTCTTGGTATTTGGCCTGAGTCTGGTTGTCTTTGGCTTCGCCTTTGGCTCTCTCCTCACCCTGCCTGCCCACATCCTTGATTCTATTTTAGTCAATGGCATGATGGCCCATGCACTAGGGTTGGCCTTATCTACGGTGGGCTGGAGGCATTTTCGCAGTTCCAAGCTACAAGAAAAGACCATTGCTCAGCAACAGGCCGCTTTGACAGAAATGGCCTATCAAGATTCCCTCACGGGGCTGCCCAATCGGCGTTTCCTAGATGAGTTAGTGGAACGGGAAGTTGCGTTGGTGAGGCGAGGAAGAACCCAGTCTTGTCTGATCATGTGCGATATTGACAACTTTAAAGCAGTGAATGATACCTTTGGTCATGTGGCGGGCGACAAGATGCTGCGAGCCTTTGCAGACCTACTTCGTGGGATGACCCGGAACAGTAATACCGTCGTTCGTCTGGGGGGAGAGGAGTTTGTCATTTTAGCTCCTCAGACCTCCCCGCAAGAAGCCATGGTTTTGGCAGAACGCCTCCGCAAGATAGTTGAAGAGCATGGGTTTGAGGTGAATGATAACATTCTGCGAATTACGGCTAGTTTCGGTGTAGCGCGCTTGGAGGGTAGCGAACGAGAGCAAGACTATTACCACCGTGCTGATCAAGCCCTCTATCAAGCGAAGTTCACCGGTAAGAATCGGGTGGTTATGACGCAGGGCAAAGTGGGCTAACATGGCGGCAGGAGTTCACTTGGGTTGTAGCGAAGATCGATGTCCTTGTCTGGGGAATGGACATACAAGGGGGCTAGGGTAGATGGATATCAACGAGCAGTTCGAGCGAGTCTTTGATCTCATTGAGGGTCTTTATACCCATACGACGGTACAATTCGAGGAAGTGAAACGTGATATCTCTGAGTTAAAGACGGATATTGCGGTGCTAAAGCAAGATATTGCCGTACTGAAACGAGACATTAGTGAGTTGCAGGCAGATGTTGCTGAGCTAAAGGTGATTACAGCCGCTAATGCTGAGTCCATCGGTGGAGTGGACAAGGAACTCAAGAGAATGAATGAAAAAGTCTATAGCCATGATTTGGACATTCACCTCCTAAAGAGGGCGATGGCTTGATGAAGGATGTGTGTTATCTGGGACGTGAGGTGTACGTCCCAGATTTTTTCTCGGGGAGGTTATTGACGTGAAAATACTCGATCTGAATAAGACTGTTTATGAATTGGTGACAGAGTATCCTGAGTTAGTTGAGATTATGCAGAAGGTAGGATTCTCTAGCATCGTGAATCCCAAGATGCTCCGTACGGTGGGTCGGATCATGACCATTCCCAAAGGTGCCACCATGAGGGGGCTGGATCTTGAGACGATTAAGGAAGAGTTTGAGAAGCATGGATTCTCATGCAAATAGCTGACCTTATTTGACCTTCTCTGACCTTGAAAAATGGAGAAAAAAGGCGACGTCACAGGTTAAATCCATCATAATCAACCCAGATCATGTTTTCTTGACCTTAACTGACTTTGACCTTCCCTGATGTATGTGGGAGAATAGGGTTGAGCAAGAAAACATAAACTATCTATGGGGAGGTTTTAGTATGTACAGAATGATGCCTTTCTCGAGAAGAAGCCGTGGAGACTCTTTCTTCCCACCAGGATTACAGAACTTTTTTAGCTGGCCGGAACTAACGTGGCAAGGGTTCAGTGTTGATGTGAAGGAAACCGATGACGGTTACGCCATCCAAGCAGATCTACCTGGTGTGGCTAAAGAGAATATCAAGCTTTCTCTCGAAGATGGTTATCTAACCATTGGGGTCCAACAAAACGAACTCCGTTCCGAGGACCAAGAAAACTACATCTGTCGTGAGCGGAGGCAAGTGTCAAGTCGACGTAGCTTCTATGTGGGGAATGTGAGTCCTGGCGATGTTCAAGCACATTACACCGACGGTGTCTTGCATGTGAAAGTACCCAAAGCCACCGATAGGCAAGGTCAAAGCGAAATCCAAATTCAATAATCTGCGGGGGGTGAGAAATCACCCCTCTTCTTATGCCTTCTAGCAGGAGGATAGCCGCTCTATGAGGAAAAAGATGGAGACAGACTAAAAGGAGCGAGGCAATGAAGACAAGAAAAGTGAATGTAACGGATGATTTCCATGGAACCCTCGTAGCTGATCCCTATCGCTGGCTCGAAGGAGACGATCCAGAGGTCGAGAGCTGGGTAGACAAGCAGCATGAGCGTTTGGAGCAATTCTTTGCTGGTGACGATGTACGCCTGAAGTATCAAGAACGCCTCAATCAACTCTGGGATTATCCTCGGAGGCTGATTCCTCGTAAGAGCGGTCCTTGGTATTTCTACCAAGAAAACAGCGGTCTCCAAAACCAGCCCGTTCTCTATCGCCAGAAGGGTCTAGGAGGCGAAGGGGAGGTCGTGCTAGATCCAAATCTTTGGAGCTCCGATGGGACGATTGCCTTAAGTAATTATAGTGTTTCTAACGGGGCAAGATATCTAGCGTATACTGTATCAGCTGGCGGCAGTGATCGCCAAGAGATCCACATTCGGGATCTGGAGACAAAGAAAGACCTGGCTGACGTGATTCAGTGGTGCCGCTTCACAAGTATGGCGTGGCTGGGCGAACGAGGTTTTTACTATACGCGCTTTCCTGAACCTGGCACAGTGGCGCCAGAGGATGAAGTGAACTTCAGCCAAGTGTATTGGCATGAATTGGGGACAGCACAAGCAGACGATCGCTTAGTGTTTGAACTGCCTGAAGAAAAGGAACTGGGTTTTTCGCCCTTCCTAACCTCGGATCAGGCCTATCTTTTGCTCCGTGTGAGCCATGGTACCGAACCCCGCAATGGTTTGTATTATAAGAAGGTTGGCGAAGGGGAGCCCATCGTTCGCCTACTTGAACCAGGCGAGGCAAGTTACAGTTTTCTGGGTAATACAGGATCCGTCTTTTACTTCCTAACCGATCTCGATGCTCCCCGGGGCCGCATCATTGCCATTGACAGCGAAAAACCAGAGAGGGAACATTGGCTCGAGATCATTCCGGAGCAAGCAGAAGTAATTTCCCAGGGGCTCTATCTAAACGGTACATTTGTCCTCTCGTTGCTACAAAAAGCCCATTCGATCCTCAGAATCTATGAAGAAAACGGGGAATTCAGAAGAGAGATCCCCCTACCGACTCTAGGATACATCGAAGGAATGTCTGGCCGGCAGGAGCAGACAGAGTTCTTTATCAACTTTACATCCTTCTTGTACCCTGCAACCAATTTCCATTATGATCTGAACACAGAGACCCTCAGTCCCTTTGGGGAGCAAGAGTTGAAGTTCGATCCGAACCTCTACCAGACGTCCCAGGTGTTTTATCCTTCCAAAGATGGCACCCAGGTCTCCATGTATCTTGTGCATCGCAAAGGTCTTAACCTTGATGGCAATAATCCCTGCCTGCTCTACGGATACGGCGGGTTTAATATCTCCGTCACCCCTTCCTTTTCGGCCTCCCGGATTTTGTGGCTCGAACTAGGGGGTGTCTATGCGGTAGCCAACTTGCGAGGCGGTAGCGAATACGGAGACACCTGGCACCGAGCTGGTATGCTGGAAAACAAGCAAAATGTCTTTGACGATTTCATTGCCGCAGCGGAGTGGCTGATCAATAACAAGTATACAAGGCGGGAGAGACTGGCCATTGAAGGGCGCAGTAATGGTGGTTTGCTGGTTTCTGCCTGTCTGACCCAAAGACCCGATCTCTATGGGGCGGTCCTTTGTATCGTTCCAGTTACTGATATGCTACGGTATCACAAATTCACCGTTGGTCGCTACTGGATTCCAGAGTATGGGGATCCAGAGAATCCGGATCATTTCCAGTTTCTCTATGCGTATTCACCCCTCCACAATGTGAAAGGGGCAGACTATCCCGCCACACTTGTAGTTACCGCCTATGGCGATGATCGGGTGGTACCAGGTCATGCCTTCAAATTCGCAGCTACCCTCCAGGAGGCCCAACAAGGGAAGGCACCCATCATGCTCCGGGTGGATAGCAAGTCAGGTCACGGTCATGGTAAACCCATCGCCAAGATCATCGCCGAGCATGCCGATATCTATGCTTTTATGCGTAAAGTGTTTAATATTTAGGTGCAGAGGATAACTTTCCGTTAACTATCTGTGTGGCAGAAGGGAATTGCCCCCAAAATACGAAAGGAATGTAGCTGAAAAAGTTTGTAGACCAAATAGATTTGGAGGTTGAGTATATGAATTTCGGTGTTTTAACGGGTGGAGGAGACTCTGCAGGTATTAACGACTTTCTCTATTTCCTGGCCAAGCGTCTAGAGCTCGACGGACACACCCTGACAGGTTTTCGTAGTAGCTGGGTTGGTATGGTGAACAATGATGCCATTAGCCTGAATCGGGCTATGCTCGAGCCACATCGCCACACCCCAAGTACCATGTTGGGTAGCGAACGGAAGAACCCCATCAAAGACGGTGAGATGGATAAAGTCTTAGCCACTTTAGAGGATCGCAAAATCGATGCCATGATTTGCATGGGTGGCGACGATACCTTAGGCGTAGCCGCTCACTTAGCTGAGCTCGGCTTCAATGTTGTGGGCGCACCTCAAACCATCGATGACGACTTGCGCTTTACAGACCATACCCTTGGCTATGAGACCGCTGTTCGTCAAGCATCCACCTACATCAATAGCATAATTAACAGTAATGTGGGTCATGACAAAGACATGATCGTGGAAGTTATGGGCCGTGATGCTGGTTGGTTAGCTCTGGCCACCGCCATGAACACACCAGCTTGTGCCTGTATGTGTCCAGAAGGACCCATGGAACTTGAGGAAATGATTGCCGCCATGACCGATTACAAGAAGCGGACTGGGCGTGCAGGCCTCGCCATCGTATCTGAGGGAATCGAGCTGAAGGGTGTAGACCGTGGTGAACTGCGGAAAGACGCTTTCGGTAACGTTTATACCGCAGGTGTGAGCCACATTGTGGGCGAAAAGTATGAGGCAGCAACGGGACGTAAGCCCCGCGTGCAAGTGATGGGTTATCTACTCAGAGGCGGAGTACCTTCTCCCTACGATGTAGATTTGGCCTTGAGTTTTGCCAACCAAGCCGTTGATTTGGCCTTAGCTGGCAAGACTGGCTATATGGTAACTCGTTACGAAGGACGCGACCAAGCGATCCCCCTGAAAGATGTAGCAGGCGGTAAGAAGTATCTTGATCCTGATTTCTTAGCCCAGCAATTAGCTAGAGTTCTAGCCTAAGCTAGGTGCGACAAAAAACAACGGAGTGGTGGGGGGCGTAGCCTAACCCCACCACTTTTTCCTACTAAGGAGGTAGAGTATGGAGCGCTCTTTCTTTTGTTATTCAAGATGAAGTACCTGTCGCGCGGCCAAGGCTTGGCTCGATGAAAAAGGTATTAGCTACACCTTGCGGGACATTACCCAAGAAACACCCAGCACCGAGGAACTAACGGAGTGGGTAGAACGGGGTACCTATCCCCTGAAATCCTTCTTTAACACAAGTGGTAAACGTTATCGGGAGCTTGCCCTCAAGGATCGTCTACCGAAACTCTCCGAAGCAGAGCAGATCCAGATGCTCGCAGCTGATGGTATGCTTATCAAACGGCCCATCCTAGTCGATTCCAGGACCCTTCTGATCGGTTTTAACGAACAGAAGTGGGAGAAAATGTTTGCCTTAAGTTAGGAAGGAGATCCCCTCGGTTTCTAGAATGTTAAGTATGTACAAAAATTCTAGTGAAGGGGATAGAAAAATGAAAAAAACCGCATTATATGTTTTGGTCCTGGTTTTACTGGTTTCCACCATTGCCGCTGCGCAAGAGAGGGTAACCGTTTATACCACATTGTTCGAACCAACTGCACGCCTCTTGTTTGAAGCATTCGAAGAAGATACTGGCATCCGCGTCGACTTTGTCCGTCTTTCTGGCGGTGAAGCAGTAGCTCGTATGGACGCAGAACGCCGTAATCCCCAGGCTAGTATGTGGTTTGGCGGTGTTGGTCTCGATCATATGACCGCTAAGAATATGGGCCTAACAGAGCCTTATATCTCACCCAATGCAGAGAACATTCTACCCCAGTTTAGAGATCCAGAACATTATTGGACTGGTATTTATGTTGGAGCACTCGGATTTATCTCCAATAACAATCGCTTAGCAGAACTTGGCATTGAAGCCCCAAGATCTTGGGCTGACTTGCTTAGACCAGAACTGAAAGGCGAGATTCAAGTGGCGAACCCAGGCACCTCTGGTACAGCCTATAACTTTATCGCAACCCTTGTGCAACTTTGGGGCGAAGATGAAGCCTTTGAGTATCTCAAAGAGTTCCATAAGAACGTTCAACAATATACCCGTTCGGGTAATGCACCCAACCCTGCAACTGGCCTAGGTGAAGTGGCTGTTGGTATTGGATATGCCCATGACCAAGTGACTGTAGTCCAAGAAGGCTACCCCGTGCAAATTACCTTTGCCGAAGAAGGAACTGGCTACGAAGTGGCCACCATCTCCTTGATTAAGGGTGGCAAAGAAATGGAAGCTGCTAAGAAACTCTATGACTGGGCCTTAACGGAACGGGCCGCGATTTTGCTGGCCTCCACCAATGTGGTTCCCATCATTGATGTTCCCCTCAACGAAGGTGCAGTACCCATTTCAGAAGTCAATGTCATCGACCAAGATGATCTTTGGGCAGCGGCAGAGAAAGAACGCCTTGTAGAGAAGTGGAATAACGAAGTATTCCGTGGACGATAAGTAGGTACCGCCGTTGAACGATCAAGGGGTCCCTCCCATCAGGGGGGGACCTTTTTTCGAAGGAGGACGAAGGCTATGGCCGTCGCGAAGCTGCGCAAACCCAAGCACCGAGTTGGGGGCACCGGTTGGTGGCAACTGAGGCAAGACCCCGTACTTTTCATTACGTTGATCATTATTAGCATATCCTTACTGGTCTTTATCGTATATCCCTTGTTCAAAGTGTTTTTGTTGAGTATCCGACCACGTGATGCTTTCACCTTTGATGTCTATCGCGGGATTTTTGGCCAATGGTGGCTGCGGCAAAGTCTCTATAACAGTCTACTACTAGGTACCATTACGGCCACAACCTCCACCATCATTGGATTTCTTTTTGCCTTTGCTTTAAATCGAACGAATATACCCTGGAAGGGGTTCTTTGGTCAGATGGTCCAACTGCCCATGATCTCCCCGCCCTTCATGTTCACCTTGTCGGTGATCTTACTTTTGGGTCGCAATGGTCTGATTACAAAGGGGATTTTGGGGCTGACCAACTTCTCCATTTACGGCCTCAATGGACTGGTTTTGGTCCAGACCATCAGCATGTTTCCCATTGCCTTTCTGACCTTAAATGGAGTGATGCAAGGGATCAATCCCGATCTAGAGGAAGGAGCTCTCGATCTAGGTGCTAGTCGTTTTGCCGTGTTTCGCAGCATTACACTGCCCCTTTCCGTCCCGGGTTTGGCGAGCTCGTGGCTTTTAGTCTTTGTCACATCACTAGCGGACTTTGCCAATCCCATGGTCTTAGGCGGGACCTTTGATGTTCTCTCGGTCCAGGCCTACCTGCAATTTACCGGAATGTTTAATGCACCCCGGGGAACAGCCCTCGCCATGATGCTCTTGATTCCCGCTATGGTAGCCTTCTTGGTGCAGCGCTATTGGGTATCAAAGAAATCCTATGTGACTGTGACGGGTAAACCATCGAGCCCGAGGATTTTGGCTGTCAGTCCCTGGCTCCGTTGGAGTCTCTTTGCCCTTTGTAGCTTAGTCTGTTTGGTGATCTTGGCCTTTTATGGCACTGTGATCATGGGGGCCTTTGTGAAGACTTGGGGTGTTGATTTCTCCTTTACCCTGGAACACTGGCGCTATGCTTGGGATGTGGGGGTCAATAGTATCAAGTCCACTGTCTTCTTGGCCTTGATTGCCACACCGATTACCGGGATTTTGGCCATGATCATAGCTTTTATCTTGGTTCGCAAGCACTTCCCTGGGAAGAAACTCTTAGGGCTCACATCCATGTTGGCCTTTGCAGTACCAGGAACGGTGGTTGGTATTGGCTATATTCTCGCCTTCAATGAACCGCCCTTTATCCTAAGTGGTACCGCAGCCATCATTGTGCTTTGTTTTGTCTTTCGGGAGGTACCGGTTGGGATTGAATCGGGGGTCGCTTCACTGATCCAAATTGATCGGTCGATTGAAGAGGCGTCTACGAACTTAGGGGCTTCTACGGGCTACACCTTCTCCCGGATTACGTTGCCACTGATTCGGCCGGCTTTTCTGGCAGGACTCTTCTTTGCCTTTACTCGGTCCATGACCGCGGTCAGTGCCATTATTTTCTTGGTGTCAGCTCGCTGGCATCACCTGACTGTTCTGATTCTGTCCCAAACAGAAATTATGCGCCTTGGTGCAGCTAGTGTTTTGAGCCTGATCTTGATCATTATTGTCCTAGGCGCTTTCGCCATTATGCGTCTTGTGGTGAGGGACACCACAACGAGGCAGCTGCCAAGATAAGGGAGGATTTAGCAATGTGTGCACAAAGAGTGGAACTCCGCCAATTAGTTAAAATATTTCCTGCACCCGGTGGTAGTGAAGTGCGGGCTGTAGATGGAATTGATTTAGTGATTGAACCAGGTCAAATGGTTACATTTCTGGGCCCCTCTGGTTGCGGTAAGACCACCACACTACGGATGGTGGCTGGTTTTGAGATGCCCACTGCCGGCGAAATTCGCATCGGGAATGAAGATGTATCCACCAAGGCTCCCAATGAAAGGGATACAGCCATGGTGTTTCAGAGCTATGCCTTGTTTCCCCATATGACGGTGGAAGAGAATATTGGTTATGGTCTGCGTTTTCGCAAAGTGAGCAGGAAGGAATCGCAGGAACGGGTGGAGCGGATCATGTCCCTTGTAGGTTTAGAGGGTATGCAGAGGCGAGCCCCCGGTCAACTCTCAGGGGGTCAGCAACAGAGGGTGGCACTGGCCAGGGCCTTGGTTGTAGAACCCCAGGTACTGCTCTTCGATGAACCCTTGTCGAATCTCGATGCCAAGCTCAGGGAGCAGATGCGGGAAGAAATTCGCCGGGTGCAGCAGAGACTAAAAATCACAGCCATCTATGTAACCCATGATCAAAGTGAGGCCATGGCCCTTTCGGATAAAATCGTCGTGATGCACCAGGGGAAGATCGAACAAGTGGGTTCACCCCAGGAGATCTACCAGCGTCCCGCCAGCAAGTTTGTGGCGGACTTCATCGGTAAGGTCAATTTCGTACCCTGTCAGGTTGTGAAACGACAAGACCAGGAGACAGTGGTAGAAGCCTTTGGTCAGAGTTTTACTATCTATAATGTTCCTCGGCTTGATGGCGAAGCGGTCTTGGTGGTACGACCAGAGGCTATGTCTCTTAGTTCTGGTGAAGGGATCCCTGTACGGGTTGAGAGCACGGTCTATCTCGGTTCCGCCATGGAGTACAGAGTGGTCTTACCCAATGGCGAGCGGGTTACGATCAATGAGAGTAATCCGAATTTGAGTAAGCTCTTCAGCCCAGATACAGAAGCCTTTTTACAGCTTGATCCCCATGCGTCGCATCTTTTACCAGCATAAAGGATCGGCATACCATCAGTCTTTCTGCCATGGAGAATCACCTTAGATAGACGAAGTCCCTGAGCATCGAAGAGTGGAGCTCAGGGACTTATACTGCCCCTACGGGTTTTTTTAACCTTCTACCTGTTCTTGCAGCCAGCGGAAAATGTCCTTCATCACTTCGTCTCGATTTGTTTCATGTAAAAGTTCATGTCTTGCCCCAGGATAGAGGATCATCTCCAGCTTGTTGAGGCCAAGGGTTCTCAGTTGGCCCACAAACTCGGCCACGCCGCGACCATAACCGCCAACGGGATCTCCATCACCACTCACAACTAAGAGTGGGAGGTCCTTGGGTATCTGGTCAATGAAGGCCGGATTATGGATCATGTCGAGCCCAGTAAAGAGGTCCATAAAGAAACTGCAACTACACACAAAACCACAATAGGGATCCTCCATGTATTTTTGCACTTCTTGGGGGTCCCGTGTGAGCCAGTCGAATTTCGTCTGGGCTTGTTCAATACCCCGATTATAGAGGCCGAAGGCCATGCTGTCCAGGATCTTGGAGGGTCTCGCTGGATCGGATCGCATCTGGAGGCGGGCGATCAATTTGCCAAGTTTGATGGCGAAACCAGGATGGCCTCCCGAACCCATTAGGATAGCTCCATCGAGCATATCTCCATACTTTTGCAGGAAACGCCGCGTCAGGAACGAACCTAGACTATGTCCTAAAAGGAAGGTGGGAAGGTCCGGATACTCCTCCTGGATCCAGTCCTGAATCTGGGCGAGATCATCCACCACACGATCAAAGCCGTCTTGCTCGGCAAAATAGCCTAAGACACCAGAGATATCCGCAGTTTTCCCATGTCCCCGGTGATCACTTCCGATCACCACAAACCCCCGCCGGTTACAAGCCCGAGCGAAGCTGTCATACCGTGCACTATGTTCAGCCATTCCATGGGCCAGTTGCAAAACCCCTTTGGGACTTCGTACTTGATCCCATTTCCGCAGGAAAATTTGAGCCCCATCATCCATGTTCAGATACATGGCCATCCCCCTTGTACTTCTCTTCCACTGGACACTTCAAGATCGGTTGGCATTGTCCTTCGTTTTTCCCTCAAATATTGTCATTCTAAGCAAAGGATCTGGTTCGTCTACGTCGAAATGTGTCTTGCCATATAGATACATTTTAAGGTCTAATTTTGCAGATAAGATACGATGTCCCAGGACGCGAAAAGACGCTAGGCGACAGTGCTTAGCGTCTTTCTGAAGGTCTAAACGAGATCGCAGGCCTCCACGGGCATCCAATGTGGATCCATCCCATCCCATTTGACATTACAGCCAACGGGGTTGGTGAGGGGCGTTGTGATGGGCTTGCCAGCCACTAACTCTTCTAACGCCTGCTCCAAGTCAAACGAGGTAATCTTTTCTGGCTCCCGGGGACTATCCACACCTCGGCTGGTGTACACTAATTTGCGCTCTTGATCGAAGACAAAGAAGTGTGGTGTGCGCAGGGCACCATAGGCTTTAGCCACATCTTGGGTGGCATCATGGAGGTAGGTCCAGGGAAACTGATGCTCTTCCATCCGTTTGATCATATTTTCATAGGAGTCCTCTTCGTAGGTATTGGGACTATTGGAGTTAATGCCTACAAAACTGACACCTTGCTTCTGGAAGGTTTCCACCGTTTTACGGGTGAGTTCATCGGAGTTAATGACGTAGGGACAATGGTTACAGGTGAAGAAAACCACCAGATAGGGACGGTCAAAATCCTGTAGACTGTAATGTTTACCATCGGTTGCAAGCAAAGAAAAATCTGGAGCTTTGCTCCCAAGCGGTAGGGTAAATGACATAATCTCAACCTCCTTTCCCTCTGATTCCATGAAGGGAATGGATTTCCTGCCAAAAGGCGGCGGATAATTTCAGAAGGTTATGGGTGGCAGATGCAGAAGTTGATCAGGAATGTATTTTTTGGAGGTAGTGTATGAATCGCTTTAAACTCATTGCACTTGATATGGATGGTACGCTCTTGAATCGGGAACAAAAGATTTCAGAGCAAAACCTCCATTGGATAAAAAAGGCGGAGGAAGCGGGTTTGATCGTCTCCTATGCCACCGGCCGGGGACGTGAGTCCTCAGAGCCCTATTGGGGAGCACTTTCTCCCCAGGCCCCCATGGTACTATCAAATGGGGCAGAGATTTGGAAAAACCACTCGGAGCTCTTGGCCCGCTACACCTTGCCAGGGGAACAGGTCCCCCGCCTGATCAACTTGGCTCGGGAGCACGGTGCCAAGTATTGGACCCTGGGGAACTGTTCCGATGACCCGAATCAAGTCGGTAGCCAGTGCCTAAAGGTAGGGATGTACCACGAAGACAAAGAAGTCATAAACAAGCTACGGGCGTTGGTCCGAAGCTGGGATCTAGTGGAGGTTTCTGCTTCGGCACCTACTAATATGGAAATGAACCGCAAGGGAGTCACCAAGGCCGCTGGTCTAGCTCAAGTGACTGAACTTCTGGGGATTAAACCCAGTGAAGTGGTGGCCGTTGGTGACAGCCTCAACGATCTGGCCATGATCAAGTGGGCGGGCTTCGGTGTAGCCATGGGCAATGCCGAAGAACCAATCAAAGCCGCAGCCGACTGGATTACCGCCAGCAACGAAGAAGATGGGGTAGCTCAAGTGATCCAGTTAATCCTCAAAGAGGTAGGCTAGGTGGCCATACCCTTCCCCGGCCAATTCTTCCCGGGGAATGAAGCGTAGTGCGGCGCTGTTGATACAGTAGCGCAGGCCCCCTTTGTCTTTTGGTCCATCGGTAAAGACATGTCCTAGATGGGAATCGGCCTCGTTACTACGGACTTCGGTGCGGACCATCCCGTGGGATCGGTCTTTGGCGAAGCTGACTCCCTTTTGCTGAATGGGTTCGGTGAAGCTTGGCCAGCCACAACCTGCATCGTATTGATGGGTTGAGGAAAAGAGAGGTTCCCCTGAAACCACGTCTACGTAGATGCCGGCCCTTGTGTTATCCTAATAGGCGTTTCTAAAGGGTGGTTCTGTTCCGTTTTCTTGGGTGACGTGAAACTGCATTTCTGTCAATTTTTCCCGTAACTCATCCCGTGAAGGTTTTCCTTTCACCATGATCACCTCTCGATCTATCTTACCACAGTTGGATAAGGAGTAGTTGCATGAAGATTACCATGGCGGAGTTGGCCCAAAAGTGTGGTTACTCCAAGGCGACAGTATCTAGGGCTCTCGCGGATGATCCCCGGGTCAAACCCGAGACGAAGGAACTGATTTTAGCAATGGCCGAGGAGTATAATTATCGGCCCCATATGGTGGCCAGTAACTTGGCCAGACGTCGAACGAAGACAATTGGCCTCTTGTTTCCCCGAGCACCTCGGACCATTGCGGATCCCTTTTTCCTCGAATATCTGCAGGGCGTGAGTGAAACACTCTTTGAAGAAGGCTTTAGCTTATTGATTCCTCAGGTGAAAAAGAAAAGGGGAACCGAAACCATCGCCCAGCTCGTAGCCCATAGCAGGGTGGACGGAATTATTTTAACCGAGCCCCAGTTGGAAGATGAGCGGATTCGCTTGCTGAGAGAATCGGGTGTCCCCTTTGTCTTTTTGGGCAGCACCATGGATCCTGAAGTCTCCTGGGTCGACGGAGATAACCGGGGAGGGGCCTTAGCGGCGGTGCGGGCTTTAGGTTCCCTCGGTCACCGGCGCATTGCCGTGATCACGGGCGATCCAGGCTTGGTGTCCACAGAAAAAAGGCTGGCTGGCTATTTCGATGGCTTGGCCGCTCTGGGGATTGAACCCCAGTCTGATTTAGTCTGGCAGGGAGATTTCACTCGCCAGGGAGGCTATGATGCAGTCCGCAACCATATGGAACAAGTGCGAAGGGGAAAGGTTACCGCCATTTTCGCCTGTAATGATCTCATGGCCATCGGTGGTATTCAGGCCTTGAAAGAGGCAGGGTTTGCCATTCCAGCCCAGATCTCCATTATGGGTTTCGATGGAATTGAAGTAGGGCAGTTCCTCTATCCTCCCCTCACCACGGTTCAGCAGCCTGTTTTTCGCTTAGGCCAAGAAGTTGCCCGGGTGCTCCTTGCCCAGATTGAGGATCCGAAAAAACCCGTGCAAATGACCCTTCCGGTGCAGATGATTAATGAGACAAACACCATCGGACCAGCTCCTAAGGGATAATTGTGCTGCGACAGTAAGAAAAAGACATCTAGACACGAATGCTATGATGGATAGAGAAAAGGGAACAATTGGAGGGATTGACATGCGCAGAGCGATGCGATTGGTCCTTGTGCTGGCCATAGCCATGGTTTTGACGGGTTGTCAAGGGAGGTTTGTCCTCAATTTGGATCTGCCCATCGTGGTCGAGCCGGCCAGGCCGCCATACCGGGCCGAGACTTGGGGTTACCTCTCCTATAATCCAAGGGACCATCACATAGTCTACACGATTGGCCGAAATTCCCACCGGAGCTATCAGCCCTTACGGGATGCCAAGGTGACAATTGTCGGAACTGGACTAACAGTACATACGGATCATGCTGGTTATTTTTACCTCAGTGGGGTACCCCATGGGCGATTGACCCTCTTAGTACAGCACAGACGGGTTGGGCCTTCGAATGGAGTCTATATTCAAACGACCTCTAGGTAAAGAATTAGGCGATAAAGTAGGCCGTTGCAACTTGTGCAACGGCCTACTTTTCTAGCCAGGCCCGCTCCCCTGCTTACTCATGAGCTTCTCAGCACGCTCAATGGCAGCCCTTACTAGGGAACCGGCCTCTCGGGTGGTGATGTTTCCCCAATCCCCGTCTTTCACTTTGTGCGAAAAACCGAGTTCATCGGCGAGCTCGTATTTCAGTCGCTCCGACATGATACCTCGACGACGCTTCATTTGGCCATCACTCCCACTTCTAGTTTGTCCTCTGGGGTGTCGAATATGCAAAGTGTCAGGAGGAAACATGTGTCGCCTTGGGGAATTAGTTCGTAGACGAGTAAACTAGCAAGTTTTTCGCACAAAATAGATTAGAGAAGGACGATTGAATGGAACAAATTGAAGATACGTATGAACAGCAGACGACAGAAAAAAAGCAACACCGTCTAGCTTTAGACTTAGTTGAAACGGGGCAAGGCAACATCTCTGAGGGAAGGGTCAGCAAACATCTGCCCCAGGGCATCACCTCTTCTATGCTCTATTCCGATGTGGTCCGGCTCGCCTGGCCCTCACTTTTGGAACTCACCTTGACCCAATTAACCTCCATGGTGGATCTGATGATGGTGGGCGGACTCGGGGCCTGGGCCATCACTGCCGTTGGTCTCACGACCCAACCCAAATTTCTTTTGATGACGATGTTTATTGCCATGAACGTAGGTGCTACAGCCATGGTCGCCCGCTACAAGGGAGCTGGGGAACACAAAAAGGCCAACGAGATCTTACGTCAGGCCTTATTTTTGACCTTCGGCCTGTCCCTCATAGGCTCCATTCTTGGTTACCTCTTTTCTGAAACCATGGTGCGCTTTATGGGAGCGGCGGACCCAGAGACCTTAGCTGGTGGAACAGTGTATTTGAAGATCCAGATGATTGGTCTGGTTCCCCTAGCCCTCACATCGACCTTCACAGCTACACTCCGGGGGGTAGGACATACCAGGGTGGCCATGTACTATAATCTGGCGGCGAACTTGGTGAACGTCGTGCTTAATTATGTGCTCATTAATGGGCACTTTGGTTTCCCTCGCCTAGAGTTGGCTGGTGCGTCCTTGGCCACCATCATTGGACAACTGGTGGCCTTCGTCATGGCCTTGCGAGTTGTCCTAAAGGGCGATCATTATCTTCATCTTCGCCTCAAAGAAGGCTTTAAGCTTCAGGGGCAACATGTGCGCAATATTGTCCAAATCGGTATTCCCTCCATGCTGGAGCAGCTTGCCATGCGTACTGGGGTTATTGTTTATGCTAGAACAGTGGCATCCTTAGGTACAGTGGTCTACGCCACCCATCAAGTGGCCATGAATATTCAAGCCATGTCCTTTATGACCGGACAAGCCTTTGCGGTTTCCGCCACCTCCTTGGTGGGTCAGAGTTTGGGTAAGAAACGCCCAGATATGGCCCAAAGCTATAGTAACCATACTAGGCGCGTTGGCATGGTCGTCTCCCTAGTCTTAGCGGCGGTTTTCTTTTTTTTTGGCCGACAAGTGGTCAGTCTCTATACCGACGATACGGCCATTATTGAACAAGGGACCCGTATTTTGAAACTGGTCGCCTTGGTCCAGCCCTTCCAATCGTCCCAGTTTATTCTAGCCGGTGCTCTCCGTGGTGCAGGGGATACAAGGGCCACCATGGTCATCACGTTTCTCACTGTGATGCTGGTCCGTCCGATCTTGGCCATTGTCTTAATTAATCATTTTAACTGGGGTCTCGATGGGGCTTGGATCGCTTTGGTGACTGATCAGGTCTTACGCAGTGGTCTCGTGCTCCTTCGTTACCGATCGGGTAAATGGAAAAAAGTTAGGATAAAGTGAGGGCATATGATGCAAAGTAGAGGTTGGAAACTGCGTTTTCCTGTGCTGTTTTTACTCTTTGTCTTGGTCCTGGTCCTGCGCTGGTTCGGGCCAGCAGGGGATCCTACCCCTGGGGCCAACCAGTCAGGTGAGGTCGCGGAATCTGCCGCCCGGGATGTACGGATCTATCTTCCGCCCTTGACCAATCTCACGTTTTTTTATCAAGGGGAAGGGAATGAGTACGCCAGCTTCACCCGGACGATTACCCATGCAAGTCCAGAGGCTCTCCAAATGGAAGATGCTAGTGGGACCAATCTTGCCCAGGTGGTGGAACTTACGCCAGAACAGCTCCGGATGGTATGGTCTGAAGAGGAGTTCTACGAAGCTGTGAGCCTCTTGCCTGAAGAAACTCGGCAGACACGAGAGTTCGGGCGGGCCTTAGATTTAATCCTTTTGGCCGCACCCATTGTGGAGGGTCAAAGCTGGACTGATGCACACTACCAACGGGAGATTATTGCCACCGATGAAACGGTGACGGTGCCTCTTGGCACCTTCTATGAGGTGGTTGTGGTGAAGAGTCGTAGCCTTGAAGCGGAGGATTTTCTCACCTACGAGTATTATGCCAAGAATGTTGGTCTCATTAAGCGCGTCAGTGTCTCGGAAGGTGAGGAAGCCTATGCCATTGTATCGAGCCTCGCTCACCTCACGACGCCAGGTGACCTATAGTTCAAGGAGGTGTGGGCTTGACAAGTTACATCATAGGAATCGATGTAGGGGGTACGAATACCGATGCCGCTCTACTTTGTGGTGCAGAGGTTGTGGCCTTGCTCAAGGTTCCAACTAACCATGCTGATTTACTCCAGAGTACGGGCGAGGCACTGCAAAAGATCCTTGAACACCATCATGGTCCCGAGCCTGTCACCCTCCATCTTTCCACCACGCTCCAGACCAATACCATCGTGGAGGGAAAGGGTGCCAAAACAATGGCTGTGGTGGTACCAGGCCCAGGCGTAAATTTGGCTTCTTTGGACTTACCCTTTCCCTTGATCGAATTGAGTGGCTCGGTGGATCATCGGGGGCGTGAGGTGGCTCCCCTTGACCTCGATCAAGTGCGGCAACTGAAGGACGTGCTCGAGGAGGTCGAGGCTCTGGCCATTGTAGGCAAATTCTCCCAGAGGAACCCCTGCCAAGAAGTGACGCTAGCTAGCGAACTTTCTCCTTGGTTCAAGGGCCATCTGAGTCTGGGTCATCGCCTGTCTGGTCGCGCCAATTTTCCGAGACGAATCATTACAGCCTGCTTAAATGCTAGCATCGCCCAGAAACAGCTGGAATTCCTCCAAATCTGGGAGGAAGCCCAAGAAACTTCGGTAGAGAAGATTGCCATCCTGAAAGCAGATGGAGGTACCATGACCCTGGCAGAATCTGCCCAGCGGCCGGTGGAATCCATTTTATCGGGTCCTGCCGCGAGTATTATGGGAGTGAAGGCCTTAAGTCAGTGCGCGGCCCAGAACTATGTCATCATCGATATTGGCGGGACAACCACTGACTTGGCGGCGGTTGTGGCAGGTGAAGTCCTTTATGAGCGGGATGGTGCCACCATCGGGGGTTACAAAACGTTGGTACCCGCGGTCTTGGCCCGTTCCATCGGTTTGGGCGGAGACAGCGAGTTAGCCTATGAGCCAGAACGAGGCATCACAATCGGACCACGGCGGGCTGGAACTCCCGTATGTCTAGGTGGTGACGCCTTAACCCCCACCGATGCGGTGGTAGCCCAGGGTTTGGTTGAATTAGGCTCCAAAGAAAAGGCCCAAGTGGCCTGGGCAGCCTGGGCTAAAGGTTTAGACATCAGCCCAGAACACTTGATTCAGTCCGTACTCCATGCTTTTACTCAGAGCCTCTGTGAGGCCGTGGAGGCCTTCTACCAAGAGCTTGAAGCCATACCCCTTTATACGGTGGAGGAGGTCATGCATCCACCTAGGCTGAGGCCCGATGCAGTCGTAGGTTTAGGGGCTCCAGCAGGGGTTTTTCTGCCACCCCTGGCAAGCGCCTTACAGCTTCCCTGGGAGGTTCTTCCCTTGAGCGCCGGCGCCAATGCCATTGGGGCTGCGGCCGCGAGGAGCACCGTAGGCGTTACACTGCACGCCGATACGGAACTTGGTACCATTACCATTCCGGAAATGGGCTACCAAGGCAGCATGGAGCGTAATCTGTTTTTTGATCTGCCCAAAGCTCGGCAGTTAGGGGAAGAAAAGACCCGGGAATATGCACGCTCCCTGGGCCATGATGCCACAGGTGAGGTTGAGATCGTAGAAGAAGAGAGCTTTCGGATGGTCCGGGGTTTTCGTACCGTTGGCCAAAGGCATCTGGTACGCACCCAACTTCGGCCAGACGTTCGCCAGATCCGCGTCGGGAGGGAGCAGATGTGACCAAGGTAGGTCTAGTGTTTTTCCCAGCCTTTGACTGGGCCATTAGTCCGGATCACCCTGAACGTCAAGAACGCCTCCTTTATACTCGGGACCAGATTCAGGAGGAGGGCCTCTTTGATCAACCCTCCATCAGGGAATATCGTCCCCGCTTGGCCACAGATGAAGAGATCGTTCGGACCCATGTGGTCCTACCCAGTTTGGAACAGAGAGTGACAGAGTCGCACCGCATCGCGGCTGGAGGAACCATTGTTGCCGCTGATCTTGTGATTGATGGCTTGGCAGAACGTGCCTTTGCCCTCCTCAGGCCACCGGGACATCACGCCGGGCGCATTGTCCATGGTGCCCGGGGATTTTGTCTCCTCAACAATGAGGCAATCATGGTGGATCATCTCCGCAGTCGCCTTGGTCCAGACTTGAAGGTGGCCATTGTGGATACAGATGCCCATCATGCCGATGGCACACAAGACATTTTCTACAATGATCCTGGCATCTTACATATCTCCTTGCACCAAGATGGGCGCACCCTCTATCCTGGAACCGGTTTCATTTCGGAACGGGGAGGTCCTGGTGCCTATGGTCAGACGGTGAATATTCCCTTGCCCCCAGGTACTGGAGATGAAGGTATGCTCATGGCTCTGGAGAGGGTTGTCCTACCTATTTTGCAGGATTGGCAGCCCGACTACATCATTAATGCTGCAGGGCAAGACAATCACTTTTCTGATCCCATCACCAATATGAATTTTTCGGCCCAAGGCTATGCCCAGCTCACGGAGCTCTTAAGCCCGGATTTGGTCGTCTTGGAAGGGGGCTACTCCATCGAGGGTGCCCTACCCTATATCAATGTTGGTCTACTCTTGGCCTTGGCGGGACTTGATTATTCTAAGGTGCAAGAACCCCTTCCCCGAGGCGAAGGGGGGAGACAGTCCAAGAAGATTACGGCGGAGGTTGCCAGGGTTTGCCAAGAGATAATGGAACTTTGGGAGCAAAGATCCAGTGTAGATCGGCGCCAAATCTTTGGTACGGGTCGCTTCTTTGAGCGCCAAAGCCAGATCTATTATGATACAGATAATATCTACGAGCACCAGCAAGAATTGATCCGTCTGTGTCCCAGTTGTGCGGGCTGGCGGGTCATTTCCACGAGTTCCACAAGGAGTCGGGGGCTTGTAGCCGCGATCCTGTTACCGTGGCAGCCATGCCCTAGTTGTCAAGGGGAAGCCAGGGATCAAGAGACGCGACTTCTGGCAGAGGGCAGCTTTGAGCAGGTTGTTTGGCAGAGTCCTTCAGAGATCGGGGTAACTGGAGGAAAGAGCCAATAGTTGACAGGATTTCGAAAACTTGTGACGAATGTAACTTGGATGAGTTAAAAGGGTGGGGGATGGCATGAAGTATTGGAAACGATCTTGGTTTTTTCTGTTATTTGACATTTTAGCTGTAAACGTAGCTTTTATTGGGGCCTTTTTACTCCGTTTTGAGAGTGTTTCGTCCCAGCAATGGCAGTTTTATCTCTCTGTGTTCATACCGTATACCATCATTCGGATCCTGAGCCATTACTTCTTTGGAATCTATAGGCGGGCCTGGCGTTATGCATCCATTGATGAGGTTTTGGCCATCGTCGGAACCGTTTCTGTGGGCTCTGTGATCGCTTTTATGCTGAGTTTTATGTGGTTTGGTACCCTTCCTCCCCGGAGCATTATTGCTCTGGATTGGTTTCTAAACATTGCTATCTTGGGAGGAAGTCGTTTCGCTTGGAGGCTGGTTGCTCGTCACACCAATGGTCACCTCCCGGTGACACAGCCCGTCGATGCCAAAAACGTTCTAATTATTGGTGCCGGTGATGGCGGTGTCTTGGTAGCACGGGAACTTCGGAACCATTACGCTGGCCGGGTACGGCTGGTTGGTTTTGTTGATGATGACTTGGCCAAGCAAAACCAGAGAATCCTCGGTTTTCCGGTTTTGGGGACGAAGGAGCAGATTCCTGATCTTGTGGAGAAGTATGGGGTGGGTGAGATCATTATCTCCATGCCCTCTGTACCCCGTAATGTCATTCGGGAGATTGTTGCCATTACGCAAGAAACTGGGAAGACGGTCAAGATTCTTCCAGGTGTCTTTGATCTCATTGAAGGCAATGTGACGGTGAATAAGATTCGCGAAGTCCAGATTGAAGACCTTTTGGGTAGAGACCCAGTCAAGGTGGACATTGCGGGCATGAGCAGTTACATTACAGATCATGTGGTTTTGGTGACAGGTGCTGGTGGTTCCATTGGTTCTGAGCTCTGTCGGCAAATTGTAGCCCTCAAGCCTCGGACCTTGCTCCTTTTGGATAATTGCGAAAACAATATGTATGATATCGAAATGGAGCTCAAAACCACAAGTGAGGTCCCACTGGTGGCCTTAGTGAAGGATATCCGGGATCGCAAAGCCATTGAAGCTGTTTTTGCGCGGTACAAGCCTCAAGTGGTCTTTCATGCCGCAGCCCATAAGCATGTGCCTTTGATGGAGCAAAATCCGGAAGAATCCATTAAGAATAATGTCTTCGGTACATATCAAGTGGCCTCAGCTGCCCATAGACATGGTGCGGATCGCTTTGTTCTTGTTTCTACCGATAAAGCGGTCAATCCCACCAGTATCATGGGGGCATCGAAGCGGATTGCAGAGATGATCATTCAACATCTTGATACCATCAGCTCCACCACCTATGTGGCGGTCCGTTTTGGTAATGTCCTGGGAAGTAGAGGTAGCGTCATTCCCCTTTTCCGTAAGCAGATTTTAAATGGGGGACCTGTAACCATCACCCATGAGAAGATGATTCGCTATTTTATGACCATACCCGAGGCTGTTCAGTTGATTTTGCAGGCCGGTGCCCTGGCCTCCCGGGGAGAGATTTTTGTTTTGGACATGGGCGAGCCGGTCTCCATTATGGACCTGGCCACCACTTTGATTCGCCTCTCTGGTCTGCAGCCCTACGTGGACATTGATATTAGGGTGACGGGTATGAGACCAGGGGAGAAACTCTTTGAAGAACTTCTCACGGACGAAGAGGGTGTCAATGCAACGACCCACCAGAGGATCTTTGTGGCCAAGCCATCTTGCCTCGATACAGCCCTTCTAGAGGGAACTATCAAGGCCTTCGAGCAAAATCCCAGCTTGGTTTTACCCACGAATCAGGAAACCACCACCCGCTTTATTCAAGGCTTTTTACCCGACTTTGTGGTGGTCACCAATGAAGCAGATGATGGTAAGGACAAGCTAACGAGAGATACGGTGGATCAAGTGGCAGCGACAAGTAGTTTGGGGGAAACGGTATGGAACAATTAAGGAAGATCATT
Source organism: Bacillota bacterium (assembly GCA_012520355.1). Taxonomy (GTDB): domain Bacteria; phylum Bacillota; class Limnochordia; order Darwinibacteriales; family Darwinibacteriaceae; genus UBA5420. Next base: position 41,313 of record JAAYOK010000201.1, read on the forward strand.
GAGCACTTTGACTTTGTAGGCCAGTATCAAGGGGCCGAAGAGTGTGTGACGGGGCATATTAATGATACGTTTATCCTCCGGTATCAGTTCGAGGGAGGCCCTAGGCGCTATGTCCTCCAGAGAATCAATCAGCATGTGTTCCACCATCCCCCTGAGGTGATGCAAAACATCGGGGCTGTCACAGAGCATCTCCGTGCCAAGATTCTGGCCCGGGGGGGAGAGCCCAGGCGAGAGGCTCTCCGGGTGATTCCCACGCAAGATGGCAAGCTTTTCTTCCATAGTCAGGAGGATGAGTATTGGCGGGCCTATGACTATATTGAAGGGGCCCGTAACTACGAACAGGTAGAAAACCCCCTTCATTTTTATCACGCAGGCCGTGCCTTTGGTCAGTTCCAGTACTTACTGAGCGACTTTCCCGCTGAATCTCTCTTTGAGACCATTGAACGTTTTCATGATACACCAAAACGCTTGGCTGATTTACTCCAGGTGATCAAGGCAGATCCCCTAGGGCGAGTGAGTTTGGTTTCAAGGGAAATTGACTTTATCCTAGAGCGGAGCGCTGACACCGCGATCATCGTCGATTTGATGGAAGCAGGAGATATTCCTCTCCGGGTTATACATAATGATACCAAGTTCAATAATATTATGATCGATGATGTTACCGGCGAGGGAATCTGCGTCTTAGATCTGGATACGGTGATGCCAGGTTCGGCCCTCTATGACTTTGGCGATTGCATTCGCTTTGGGGCTAGTACCGCCAAGGAGGATGAGCCAAATCTGAATCTTGTTTCCCTTGATTTGGAGCTCTTTAGGGAGTTTACCCGGGGCTATTTGGAAATGGCTCGGGAGTTTTTGAATCCTGTGGAACTTGAACATCTGGCCTTTTCTGCCAAGCTCCTGACCTTGGAAACGGGGATTCGCTTCTTAACCGATTATCTGGATGGGGATCACTATTTCCGCATCGATCATCCCCAGCACAATTTAGACCGAGCCCGCACGCAGCTCAAATTAGTTGCGGAGATGGAAGCTCAAATGTCGGTGATGGAAGGGATTGTCCAGGAGATCCTCACAGGTGATCTCAAAGAGGGTGCCTAAGATGGGTAAAAGTATGAAGCTACTCATCCTGGTAGCTACCTTTGTGGTAGTCACGGGATCGCTTGTGATTATGGCCTTTCTGCCCTATTTGGCCACAGGTAGTGTCATTAATCGCCATATTGACTTTACCCAGGTCTACGATCCCGGCGATTGGGGCTTAGACGCAGTACCCCTTTCCCTCAAGACCCAAGATGGGTATACTCTAGCCGCTTGGGATTTAGCCATCCCGGAACCTCGGGCCGTGTTGATCTTCTTTGGGGGACTAACAGACCCTCCCGTGAGTGCCTTCTGGGGTCATGCGAAAGTTCTCGCTGAACATGGCTACGGATCCCTTTTGATCGAACTTCGGAGCCATGGGGCAAGCTCGGGTAACCAGGTCTATCTAGGTTATGCCGAACATTTCGATCTTCTGGCGGGACTGGACTATGTCAAGAGTCAGTATCCGAACTCTCCCGTCGTTGTCTTCGGCGCCGATCTAGGTGGAGTTGTTGCCATTAACGCAGCTGGTTTATATCCAGATGTGGCAGGTCTGATAAGTATTGGGGCTTTTTCTTCCTGGGCCGACTTGTTCACCGATAATCTCTATTTCAGCGGTACTCCCCTAGCCTTTGCCCTGCTGGAAAAACCCTTTGTCAATCTCTATCTCGCTGGGAAGTTTGGCCTGGCCAGCCGTTCCCTGACTCCCAAAAAGCAGATGGCTAATCTAGGAGACAGACCTGCTTTGCTCATGCATGGGGAAGGAGACTCTTTGGTCTCGCTTCTCAATCTAGAGCGGCTCTTAGCCCATCTTCCAGCCCAGGGTAGTCAGGTGGAGACCTGGATTCGGCCAGGTGAGGAACATTTAGTTACCACAGATTTTCTTCAGCCGGACAACGATCCGGAATACATAGGGCGGATCCTTGATTTTCTGGATCGCCACTTCTAATCCTCAGATGGGAGTTGTGCCATGATTCGAGCAGCTGTGATTGGTTATGGAAATATTGGAAGGTATGCGGTTCGGGCTATCCAAAAGGCCCCTGATTTTACCTTGGCCGGTGTAGTTCGCCGCCAGGTGAGTGAAATACCCCTGGAGTTACGTGACGTCCCGGTTGTAAGCGATCTGCCGGAACTAGGTCCGGTGGATGTGGCGCTCCTTTGCGCTCCAACCCGCAGTGTACCTGAGCTCGCCAAAAAAATCATCGCTCAGGGAATCAACACCGTGGATAGTTTCGATATCCACGGGGAGCCTCTACTTGAGTACCGGAGGGAACTGGGCGCGGTAGCGAAGCAGTCTGGAGCCGCTGCGGTGATTTCCGCTGGCTGGGATCCAGGGAGCGATTCCTTGATTCGTGCTTTGCTAGAAGTAATGGCCCCCCAGGGAATCACATTTACGAATTTCGGACCAGGGATGAGCATGGGTCATTCGGTGGCGGTCAAGGCTATTCCTGGCGTCAAGGATGCTCTTTCCATGACTATGCCAGCAGGATCTGGCGTCCACCGGCGCCTTGTCTATGTGGAACTCAGTCCTGAAGCAGACTTTGCCCAAGTGGAGGCGTTAATTCGGGAAGATGCCTATTTCAAGCATGACGAGACCCATGTCTATCAAGTGGACTCCATCGCTAATTTGAAGGATGTGGGTCACGGGGTGATTATTGAACGCAGGGGTACGTCTGGCGAGACGGCGAACCAGAGTTTTACGTGGGAGATGCGGATTAACAATCCAGCCCTCACAGCTCAGGTTATGGTTGCGGCGGCTCGGGCCAGTACCAAGCAAAAGCCTGGTTGCTACACACTTTTAGAGATTCCGTTAGTAGATTATTTTTCCGGAGATTGTGATGAATTGATACGGCGTTTGGTTTGAGACGAAACGAAAGGCGAAAGAACCTAGGAGTCTTTTTGCGGAAAGACGCCTAAGGTTCTTTTTTATTCGGTTTTCGTGTTTAAAAAGTGTTAATTTCCCGATAACCACGAAAGGGATTTCGTAATCCTTTGCGAATAGTACTCGTATAATATCAAGGACGGAGGATGGTCGATGAAATACGCTGGTTTAACTGTAGGAGTACCTAAGGAGATTCTAGCCGGTGAGCGGCGAGTCTCAGCAACACCTGAGACGGTGGAACAGTTTGTGAAAGCAGGAGCAAAAGTTTTGGTGGAAAGAGGAGCAGGCTTAGGAGCCTTCTTTAGTGATGAGGCTTATCAAGCAGCTGGTGCCACTCTTTGTACCGTAAAAGAAGTTTTTGCTGGTGCTGACCTGATCCTTAAGGTAAAGGAACCACAGTTTAATGAAGAACTAGGTGTCCACGAAGTTGATCTGATGCGTGCTGGGCA
>JAAYOK010000202.1 GCA_012520355.1 Bacillota bacterium
ACCCCGGTCAGATTCACCAGTTCTTCTCCCATAACCTGAAACGGGGCATCGATGGAGCCTAGACATTTGTCGTAGAAATCAAATAGACGCTCTTTAGGTATCATCGGCTTCACCCTGACGTTCTTCGTCACCCACCCTGCGTACAATAAAATAGGCTGGATGCTCAACCAGATTCACATCAATGGCGGGAGTTAGCGGTCCATAGAGATTCTGATCGATTCGGACAATCGGTCTAGTAGGAAAACCCCGATTCGTTTCCACGACAAAGCCAGAGGAACCGGTGTTTAGTTCCACCCGGGTACCCACAGGATAGAAGGAGACACATTGGACAAAGGCACGGGCACTTTGCGGATCAAATTGGGTTTCGCTCATGGCCATGATATGTTCAATCACCTTTTCCATGGGATACTTGTTGTTCGCTGACATGTTATCAAACGTGTTGGCCACTGCGATGATGCGCGCTAGGCGGGAAATATCTTTCCCACTGAGCCCTCCTGGATAGCCTGCCCCATTCCACCATTCGTGATGGTGATGGACCGCGAGAAGCACACTGGAGTCTTCAAACCCATTTTTCTCCAAGACATCCCTGCCCACTTTAGGATGATCCTCATCAGCGCAGAAGAGCAATCCCACATCGTGCAGGAGGGCTCCTGTAGCCAAGGACCGTAGCTGATCTTGAGGGAAATGCAGTTCGAGGCCAGTGATCACACTTAAAATCGCAACATTAACACTATGACTAAAAAGCGCTTCATCGAAGGAGCGAATATCGACAAGATTGATCATGATATCATCTCGCCCCATGAGTTCGTCAATGATCTTGTTCAGCACTTCATGCACTCGCTGAACTTCTAGATCCGACCCCCGCTTTACATTTTCTAGCATCTTTCTTGTCTCGCTAATGTGAAAAAACCGGACCAAGAGGTTCGGTTCCTTAGTTGCTACGCTTCAAAGTAATACGGAACTTGGTACCCTTGCCTACCCTACTTTCAATGGCGATAGTTCCTTTGTGTTTATCAATAATATGCTTGGTGATGGCCAAGCCAAGGCCGGTGCCGCCCATATGGCGGGCCCTCCCCTTATCGACTCGGTAAAAGCGTTCAAAGATCCGATCCAGGTGCTCGCTGGCAATACCTAGGCCCGTATCTCCAATGATGAACTCTACACTATCTAAGCCCTGTTCGGCCTCGATCCACACTTTGCCGCCTTCCACATTGTACTTCACTCCATTGTCCACAAGGTTCAGGGCTACCTGCTTGAGCAGCTTTTCGTCCCCCTCCACCATGACCGGATAATAGATGTTGTTTTCAATGGTGACCCCTTTGGCGGCTGCCTTGTTTTCCAACATAAGGACTGTCTCATCAAAGACCTTTCGCATATCCACCGCGCCTTTGTTAAGCGGCTGCTTGCCACTTTCGATCCGGGATAGATCCAAGAGATCGTTAATTAGGGCAATCATGCGATCTGTTTCATTGTTGATAATGGCTAAGAAACGCTCATACAGCGCCCGATCCTCAAAGTTGCTATTCAGCAAGGTCTCCGAGAAGCCCTTGATAGAAGTAAGGGGAGTTCTCAGTTCATGGGATACATTGGCCACAAACTCCTGTCGCATCTGTTCGAGATGGCGTAGAGAGGTAACATCGCGCATGACCGCTACCGCCCCTTGGATCTTCCCATGTGGATCCTCCAGGGGACTGGATGTTACGGCAATCATCCGTTCACTTCCAGGTCTTAGCCGCATTTCCTGACTAAAGGAGTCCTGGCCATCCATGGTCTTTTCCAAGATTCTCGATAATTCTTCATGGCGTGTGGCCTCAAATTGATTCTTCCCGATCATCTCTTTTTCCTGATGATGGAAGAGATCTGCCGCGGCCCGATTGGCTAGGATTACTTCCCGCCGCATGTTCACCGCAATAACACCATCATCCATACTAGACAGGACCGTATCAAGTGTGCTTTCTCTGTCACTGATCTTGAAGAAAAGCTCCTCTAAGGTCTCCGAGAGTTCATTGAAGGCCTTGCCTAATTGACCAATCTCATCCGTACTCTGCACCAATACCTTTCGCCCAAACTCTCGTTCTTGCAAGCGGCGAACTGCCACCAAAAGATCCTGTAAAGGAGCTGAAATCGCCCTGTTGAGTAAGAAGGCGACCAAAATGGCAGCGCCGGCCACGAGAAAGCCAATAATGATCGAACCGCGCACCAGATTGTCATAGATAACCCGAATCTCTTGGGTGGGGATACCTACCCACAGTGTTCCCCCACCATCTAGTGGTAAGTGCGTGGTAATAAAATCGCTACGATCGATGCCCGCGGGAATGGTATCCACAAGGATCAGACCAGCCTCATCTTCAATGATAATCATCCGCTCGCTCGCAGCAGCAAGGGAGGCAATGTGCGCCTCTAAATCACGGGTTACCCCTTGGAGAGCAAGGCGAATGATACGGGCATCAGTTAGCAGGTCGGCCTTGGTCCTTTGCTCTAGCGTGCGCTGGGCATAACGCGCGACAAAAAAAGTGGTAACCCCAACCGAAAGCAAGGTTACCACCAATGCCAATGATGTTAACTTGAAAAGTAATGGCTTGGAAAAGCTCCACTTTCTCAAGTTAGTTCCCCCTTAGTTTATACCCTACCCCATGAATGGTCTCTATGCGAGTTTCGCCTTCAGGACCAAGTTTACGGCGAAGGTGACGAATGTGTACGTCAACGGTACGAGTTTCACCCTCGTATTCGTAACCCCAGACCTTTTGCAACAAGACTTCACGAGTTAAGACTTTGCCCATGTTCTGCATAAAGATGTGCAGAAGGTCAAATTCTTTGCGGGTCAAATCCACTGACTCATCGTTGACCTTAACTTCCCTGGTGTCAACTTGGAGGAAGATACTACCCACTTTGTACTCATTTTCGTCTTGGTTCTCCTGACCACTTGCCCTGCGGAGCACGGCCTTAATTCTTGCCACAAGCTCTAGGGGGCTAAAGGGTTTGGTCATATAGTCATCTGCACCGAGTTCGAGACCGAGTACCCTTTCGAGTTCAGTTTCTTTAGCGGTAAGCATGATGATGGGCACATTGCTAGTACGCCTAATTTCTTTGCATACGTCGTAACCATCTTTGCCCGGAAGCATGAGATCCAGAACAATCATATCTGGTTTGTAGGATTCAAACATCTCAATGGCCTCTAGACCATCACCGGCCACCTCAGTGTCGAACCCTGCTTGTTCCAGGTTGAAACGAATCAATTCCTGGATAGAGACCTCATCATCAACAATAAGTACTTTTTGTTTTACCATTACCATCACCTTTATCACTTAATAGGTAAAGCCATCCAAATTCCCATCGTCGTCACTGTCACCAACAATTCTCACCACAAAATAGTGGGGCAAGCAAACGATGACCTGTCCAGCATGTTCTCGCCAACCTGTGTGCACACATAGACGATCGGGGCAATCGGCGTCAACCACCCTAACTTGTCCCCCATCAATTTCAAGCACATTATAGCCATGCTTGGTTTCTATGCGGTGTGGTGCTAGGTCTGCAGAAAGCTCAAACTCACTTACTACTTCTCCTTCAATCTCCACAACCACCGTAGTCCCTGGACCGCTCTTTGGTACAGCTATCTGGTTATACGCAAGGACTCCTAGTCCTATTAGTACTATTACGACAATAAGGATTAAATCTCCTTTAAGTTTTCCTTTGGATTTCACAACAAACACTCCAAAAATGGCG
>JAAYOK010000203.1 GCA_012520355.1 Bacillota bacterium
AGACGTTTTTCAATCTGCTCAAAGACCGGCAAGAACTGGGCAAAAATCCCCTTCACCACCCGATAACTAGGAGCATAGTGTTCCTTGTAACTGGGACTATGACTCAAGGGAGGATAACCCGCTGCTTGATATTCCTGCAGGAAAGAGTCCAGTTCATCCCCTGGATAAAACGCCTGGAGAATCTGAAGTTTCTCTCGGAAACCCTCGATTGTCCCTTGCTCTCTTTGCGCCGTTAAGAGGAAAAAGCGGTTCACTGTAGCGGGAGATAGAGTATCGCCGAGGGCCTGAAGCCGCAGGCGATAGAGTCCAGCTCCAATCGGTTCAAAGAGCTCTCCTGGAACGTAACTCAGGCCTTGAAGTTCTGCCTCGAGACGGGCTAGACTTGCCTTTTCATCGGCAATAAAATGACCGACTCCAAACTCATTTTGATAGATCAGTTTCACTAGATCCACAAGTTCGAGTCGGGGATAGCGCCTCTGATGCTGCCGAATAATCTCGTTCAACTCTTTCATGGGGAGATCACCTCTCTAAGCACCCAGGAGTTTCCTAAACTGTTTATGATTTCGCTCCACCGATTCTACAACCACCGGCGCGAACTGGGTTCCACTCTGCTCTGCTAAAAAGTCCAGACTGGTATCGAAACTTAAAGCCCTGCGATAGGGACGATCATGGATCATGGCATCGACTACATCGGCTACACTAACGATTTGCGTCAGATAACCAGGCCAGCGAGGATGACCATTCCTAGGGTAGCCCCCTGACCCATCATACCAAAGATGATGATGGAGAATAATCTCCTGGATGTCCTCAGCCAGAATCTGTTCCTTGGCATACTCCCAGCCGTGGATGGGATGTTGCTTCATGGTCTCCCACTCCTCTTCGGTGAGGGAGGTTGGTTTTAATACGATCTCCCGGGGAATCCGTTTCTTACCTATATCATGAAGCAGAGACCCGCAGGCGAGAGATGTCAACTCACTGGAAGTCAAACCTAAGTTCTCCCCAATCGCGAGGGAAAGGGTCCTCACACGCTGACAGTGGTGGAGAGTGTCTGGTTCTAGTTCCAGGGATGTGCTCAGTTGAGCAGAGATTGTTTGCAGTTTCTTGTTCATCCTTAAACAACAATCCTTCCTTGAATGACGCCAACCTTATTATCGACAATTTCTTCTGATTCGTCTAGTCCTTTTTCCCCGTTTCATACCTTTAGGTGTTTTCACGCAGTAGGGTTCATCCGTCTAGAGGCGGACAGAGAAACAGACCCGAGGCGAATTGCACCTTTTTTTCATCCTTGTTATACTAAAGAAAAAAGGAGGCAGACACATGGAACCTAAACATCTCGGGGCCCTAGCTCTTATTCTCTTCGGAGGGTATTTTCTTGCTCATAATCTCGGGGTTTTCACCAGCCTTTCAGCATTTTGGCCTATTGTCCTCATCATCTTGGGTATCGTCGCCCTCTATCAAAATAGTTCCCGACCGAAAAAAACAGTAACAGACGACGGTCAGGTGATCTATGAAATTGGAGGCGACTCATCGGCCCTGAGGGCTTTAGTGGCCATACCTGTGATTTTTGTTGTGGGTATCGTGGGTTTGGTTGTCTTGGGAGTGCTGGGACCATTTTTCATCCTCTCCCTGCTTTTCATCCCCATGGTACTCTTCTTCAAGCTTGGTTGGGCATTTTTACGTTTGCTTGTACCGATTTTCTTCGGGGCGATACCACTGCTGCTCCTCATGGGCCTCTTACTGCTCATTTTTTAGCCAAAAAAACCCTCCGCCGAAATGGAGGGTTTTTTGCTAATGGGGAGCTTAAATGGCTTATTGGAATAGACCTTCTATATCATCGAGCATAATCTCGGTGGACCGTATCCCGCCTGAGACCACATACCAGGCATGGGGATTGAGATAGATGATCGTGTCAGCTTGGCTCGCCTTAGTCATTTTCACAATGGGGTTCGCCATCACTTGCTGGGCCCCAACGCTTCCTCCAGCCACCGCGGCCCGGTCAATCACGAAGATGACCTCAGGGTTCACCTTGACCAAGTACTCAAAGGAGATATTTTGACCATGGGTGGCATCATCAATGGCTTGATCTGCAGGAATAAAACCTAAGTCTTGATGGATAAAACCAAAACGGGATACGGCACCATAGACGCTTAAGGCGCCATCATTGGCCATGAGAATGAGGGACTTTTCGCCGCCTGCTGTGGCCCTGGTCCGAATCTGATTGATTCTAGACTGAAGACCCTCCAGTACCGCTTCTACTTCATCGCCTTTACCAAAGATCTGACCCATGAGCCTGAGATTACTCTGCACGGACCCCCACCAGTTGGCATTATCAATTTCCACATACAAAGTGGGGGCGATCCGATTGAGCTCGTCATACTGTTCTGCTTGTCGTCCGCTGATAATGATTAGGTCAGGTTGGAGTGCATAGATTTGCTCAAAATCTGGTTCAAAGAGCGTGCCCACATTGACATAGTCTGGCGAGTTAAACTTGCTCAGAAAGGACGGTAAATTGCTGGTTGGTAGACCCGCGATCTCAACACCTAAAACATCGAGGGCATCAAGTACGCCATAGTCAAAAACTACAATGGTTTCAGGTGCTTCGCTGACAATCACGCTACCTAGGGTGTGTTCTACCCTGAGGGATGCTGCAAGGGTTGTGGAAGTGAGTAAGAAGAATCCTAAGACAAACGTTAGTGCTAAACCTGTTCTATTCATGGCTATCACCTCTTAATTATAGTAAACGCAGACTCTTTGATTATTAACTTGACCGATGGAAAAATCCAGATTATAGATTTTCTTGAGGAGAGACTCCTCCATGATCTCTTCGCCACAACCTTCGCCCACCACTTGACCATCCTGGAGCGCCACGATGTAATCCGAGTAGCAAGCCGCGATATTGATATCATGGATGACTAAGACCACCGTCTTGCCCAAATCCTGGACGAGGGAACGGAGAATCTGCATGATTTCTACGGCATGTTGCATATCGAGATTATTAAGCGGTTCGTCTAAGAAGATGTAATCCGTATCTTGGGCAATGATCATGGCCAAGTAGGCCCTTTGTCTTTGACCACCGCTCAGTTGGTGCAGATACTTGTCTTGCATAGAGGTCAACTGTAGGTATGCTAAAGCCCGGTCCACAATGTCCCAGTCTTGCTCCGTTAGATTCCCCTGGCAATAAGGAAAGCGACCGAAACTTACAAGCTCTCTGATGGTGAGTTTCAGATCAATGTGATTGCTCTGCCTTAGAATGGAGATTTTCCGTGACAAGTCCTTGCTACCCCATTCAGCCAGCTCCTTACCGTCGATATACACGTAGCCTGCATCCCGACTGAGCAAGCGACTGATGATCGATAAGAGCGTGCTCTTACCGGCACCATTCGGACCAATGAGCGATGTAACTTTGCCTTTAGGAATGGTGAGGGAAACTCCATCCACCACCTTAACAGCACCATAGCGTTTGACAACATCAACCACTTGAATCACGCGTAATTCCCCCTTAGTAGTAGAATGATAAAGTAAAGTCCTCCCACGAAATTAATGATTACACTGACTGGGCTAGCCAGGTCCAACACTCGTTCTACCAAAAACTGCCCGCCCACAAGTGCCACCACGCCCAAGAGGGCGGAGGCTGGAAGGAGATAGCGATGCTTGAAACTTTGGAGCATCTCTCTAGCCAAGTTCACAACCAAGATTCCTAAAAAGGTTATGGGGCCCACCAACGCTGTCACTGAAGCAACCAAGACGGCTACCACCATCAGTAAACGCATGACAACCTTTTCGTACTCAACCCCTAGATTCACCGCCTGCTCCCGGCCTAAGGCCAGTACATCTAAGATATGGACATACCTAAGTGTATAAAGGGAAAATCCCACAACCAAGAGACTGCTCCAGGGCAAGAGTTTGGACTTTACATTGTTAAAGCTGGCAAACATACTGTTTTGCACCACCAAGAACTCGTTTGGATCGAGAATCATCTGCAAAAAGGAGGAGAGGCTCTGGAATAAAGTACCAGCAATAACCCCAACTAGGAGCAATAAGTAGATCTCCCGTCTTTCACCTCGGAACAGGAAACGAAAGAGTACGCCAGAAAAGAGCACCATGGTGGTGACAGTGATCAAGAAGTTGAGCTGGCTGTTGACCAGAAGCACACTGGTTGATCCAAAGAAGAACAGCACCAAAGTTTGAGTCAGAAGATAGAGCGAATCTAAACCCATAATCGAAGGGGTCAAAATCCGGTTCGTCGTCACTGTCTGAAAAATCGTGGTAGAAAAACCGATGGCAGCTCCCGTTAGGAGAATGGCCAAGACCTTATTAACCCGCCTAGGAAGCGCATAACCTAGAATACTTAAGTCTAGCCCCACCACCACGTAGAGAATGATCAGAACCAGTGCCATCAGGGACAAAATCGCAAGTTTTCTCCGGTCACTCATTTGCGTTCCCCCCTAAAGATGAGATAGAGGAAGAGCATGCTCCCGAGGGTCCCCACAGTGAGTCCCACTGGAATCTCGTAGGGAGCAATGAGTACTCGGCCGAAGAGATCGGCACCCAAGAGGAGGACGGCCCCTAAAAGGGCGGTCGCGGTCAGATTACCCTTGATGTTATCACCGTAAAAAATGGTAATAATGTTCGGTACAATCAGACCCAAGAATGGAACTTGTCCCACTGTAACAACCACTAGGGCTGCAAGGAGCGCCACCAAAGCCACCCCAATATTCACAACGAAGTTATAGTTCAAACCTAAGTTAATGGCAAACTCTTCTCCCATGCCTGCAATGGTAAACTGATGGGCAAAAATAAAGGCGATGACTAGTAAGGGAAGGCTGAGATACAAAAGTTCGTAGCGGCCCTGGGTTACCAGGGCAAAATTTCCCATGAGCCAAGCTGAGATATTTTGCACCAGATCATGGCGATAGGCCACGAAGGTGGTAATGGAGTTAAAGATATTTCCGAACATAATGCCCAATAAAGGTACGAAAATGACATTCTTGAATTTGATCTTGCGGAGCACAAACATAAAGATAAACGTCCCAGCTAGAGCAAAGAGAAAGACAATGGACATCTTGACTAAAGGCGCCGCACCTGGAAAAAAGAGTAAGGTACAGATGACGCCCCCCTTTGCCGCATCAATGGTACCTGCGGTGGTGGGCGAGACAAAACGGTTACGGGAAATTTGCTGCATAATGAGGCCGGCAATTGCCATACTCATACCCACTAGGATCACAGTTAGAAGGCGCGGAATACGACTGATCATCAGAATTTGTACGACATGTTGGTCAAGGCCCTGAAGTCCTAGGCCGAGCGTCGCCACTGAGAAGACAATCAGCAGTAACACCAAATAGCGCCTCTTAAGCACCCCCCCATTTGACACCACCTCTCCCCCTTGTTATACTAGGATTTAGTTATGAGAACGATTTTCACTCTCATCCATTATAGCACGGAATTTGCCGTTGTACTTGCAAGTTCTTCCGGTCATTTGCAATTTCTTTGGGTCAATTCAGAGGGAGGCTTAAAAATGCGTACTTGCTGTTTAACAGAGAGTCTTACTCCAGTCTTGGAGCTTTTCTATGCTGCCACGCAACTACCCATTACCACCTTTACCCATGCAGAGGGGCATCCTTGTCCCCACTGCCAAGGTACGGCCTCTCCTGGAAGCTGCCTCTATAAAGAGGGAGAGATCGAAACGCCTGAAGGGAACCTCTATATCCTTCCCATCTGTCCTCGCTGTAAGAGGCTGGGCATGTTTGTCATTGGACCCTACACATCGAAACCAAGCGTAAACTCGCAGCTTAGTTACAGGCCGCAAGGCGTCTGGGACCATCTCACAAGTTTGCTCCGGAACCTGCAAACCAAGTACAGTGGAAGTCAAGTTTGTGGTTCCCATTGTCTGCCTGTGGCTCGGGCTCGTCGGATTGTGGAAGACGAGTATGACCAAGAGATTACCCTCGAGGGCGTGGCCAGCCGCTTAGGACTCAACCACACCTACCTTTCCACCCTTTTCAAAGAAGAAACAGGACGAGCTTTCACCAACTTTGTGCAAGAAGTACGGGTAGAAAAGAGCAAGGAGCTACTCATTCAGACCCGCTTGCCAGTCTTAGAGGTGGCTCTCTCGGTTGGTTTTTCCAGCCAAAATTACTATTCACAGATATTTAAAAAACTCACCGGGTGTACACCCAGTGAGTTTCGTAAACAATCTATGATCGTTCCTGCTTAGTCTTCTGCATCTACGATCCAGCCAAAGGGATCTGCGATACGGCCATTTTGAATTCCCGTGATCGTATCGTAGAGTCTCTGGCTGACTTCGCCAATCTTGCCTTCGCCAATCTCAATGACCCGTTCCCCCCAGCCAAGTTTACCAATGGGGCTAATCACAGCAGCGGTGCCGCAGCCAAAGGCTTCCTTTAGGCGACCTTCCTCCTGCGCCTGGAAGATCTCTTCCACACTCAGCTTGCGTTCGCTGGTGGGAATATCCCAGGAATGGAGGAGCTG
>JAAYOK010000018.1 GCA_012520355.1 Bacillota bacterium
CTTAGAGAGAAACCTGAAGAACATTGAACATGTGAGCCGGGCCCCTGTCTTGCCTGTCTTGAAAAGTGACGCCTATGGCCACGGAGCCCCCATTGTGGCTGCTTTTCTCAAAAGCAGAGGTTATTCATTGATAGCTGTCAGTAGCCTAGAGGAGGCCCTCGAAATCCAAACCTTCGTTACCATTTCCATCCTGGTCCTGACCCCTCCCCTTCTAAGCCAAGTACCGCTTTTCCTCGAAGGCAGGCTCATAGCTACGGTCAGTGCACCAGAAACCCTCACTGCCCTAGCCCATTTAGCCCAGAAAAAACGCCGACAAGTGGCCTTCCACCTCAAGATCGATACGGGCTTTGGTCGTCTGGGTCTCGCCCCAGAGGAGCTTGTACCCTTAATCGAGACCCTAGGGAACATGCCTTATCTTGAGCTGGAAGGGGTATTTACCCATTTTCCTGCGGCCGCAAGAGATCGTGCCTTTACAAAACGGCAACTAGGTCTCTTCCTGGGTCTCAAAGAGAAAGTCAGCACCCAGGGCGCCTCTGAGCATGTCGTCTGGCATGTGGCCAATAGCGCCGCGTTTTTGACGCTACCGGAAAGTCACTTGGACCTCGTGCGAATAGGGACCCTCCTCTATGGTCAATCACCAGTTCCTGATGAACTTCCCTTTGCTCTGGCCCCAACCTGGCAGTTTAAGAGCCGCATCATCCAAATCCGCACCCTGCCTCCCGGGCATTCCGTGGGGTATGGTAGAACCTATCGAACAAAAAAACCTACGCGGCTCGGAGTGATCCCGGTAGGTTATGGTCATGGTCTCGAATTAGAACCCCTCTCCACACCCTGGCGCCAAATCAAACAGGCCTTGGGACATGAACTCAGGGGAACACAGTGTGTTTATCATCCTTTCGGCCCCTTGCCCATTTTAGGCAGGGTGGGAATGGGCCTAACCTCTGTCGATTTGAGCAAAATCCCCCAGGCCAAAGTGGGGGATGTAGTGAGCATAGCTATGCGGAGAGTCACCGCCAGCGCGAGAGTCCCCCGTGTTTACTATCTTGACGGCATAAGCAAGTGTGTGTTTTGGAACCACCAAGTGTGGAGTCCCCAAGGTCGGCTACTTAGCTTACAGGGCCTCTTTTAAAGAGAATCTCCTCTTCTGTGTGGGTCGTCGCCCTTGCCACATAACCCTGGTGATCGATGATGCTAGACTGGCCTTCAAATTCCAAATCCCAGAGACGTCCCACGAGCATAGGATTCACCGCGAGGCGAAACTCAAGGTTCTTGGCTACAGCTTCGAAGCTACTTCTCAGCCAATCTTCCTGTTGCCACTCATTCCAGGGGCCATGATTGGCGGACGGTTGGAGCAGAATGTCACTACCTAAGCTGCCCAAACGCTCCCTGACCTCTTTATGAAAAGCATCGAGGCAAATGGCGATGCCCAGATTGCCAAAGGGGCTTTGCACCGCACTCACATAGTTGAGGGGTGCTGCTTCTAGATCGAGGCCATTTTTGTCTTCCATTGCAACGAGGTTCACCTTATGCTGGCGGTAGAGGACATGGCCTGTCGGGGTAATCAGGGGTGCGGTGTTGAAGATGCGTTTGGTTTGACCCCAACGGAGTGTGGCGGACCCTGCAGCGATCCAGGCCTCATACTCCTTGGCAGCCTGGATAAAGGTCCCGAGATAGACTCTTTCTAGCTCCTTAGAGAGGGTCAAAAAGAGGGCTCTGACAGGTGAGACCCGGTAGACAAGCATGTGCTGGAGAACCTGAGGAGCATGCCGCAGAAGTAAAGTGGTAGTGGCCTTGGCAAAGGTTTTTTGCGCCCAGACCCTATCTGGGGCATTGCACAAAAGACAGAAGGTTCCAATATGTTCTGGAAAGACAATAAGAAGCTGTTCATCACCGCTCTCTTCTCGAGCCCGGGCACAGATCTCCCTAATTCGATCCCTGAAACTTTCCTCACTCCGGTAATCCTCAGCACGCAACTTCATTTGCACACACGCGATCATCTTCCTCACCTCCCCTGTATATTTCGCCTTCTCGTCCCTTTTTCCTTGCGGAAGACGGAGCATTTGACAGGGGGAAGAAGACCAAGTATGATCAGGACGAAGGGAGATTAGGCTAGATTATGGAGAAAGCAAAGCTGATTCAGCGTTTAAAACGCATTGAAGGTCAAGTGCGAGGTTTACAGCGTATGGTGGAAGAGGAGCAATCCTGTAGTGAAATCCTCACGCAGATTGCTGCTGCTCGTGCTGCTTTGGGCGGAGTTGCTAAAGTAGTTTTTTCGAACCATTCCAAAGCCTGCATTCAGGAAGCACTCAATCGGGATGATGGGAACATGGAGGCTGTAGAAGAACTCCTCCAATCCCTCGGTCAGCTGATCAAATAGCCATGTTAGGGC